>JBDKVB010000058.1 GCA_039679385.1 Armatimonadia bacterium
AAGCTCGGCGCCTGGTCAAAGGATGACAACAACCGCTTCGACCTGACGCAGTTGACGCGCCTCACTCTCGGCGTCCATGGCCAGGCACGGGGAGACGGCACCATCGAGGTGCTGGTCTCGCAGGTCGGGTTCGTCCCCTAAGGAGCTCCCCGAAGCGGGCAAGCCGAGGCAGTTGGCACCCTCCCCAGGCACCAAAAGGCGCGCCGGTAATCCTCACCGGCGCGCCCTCCTTGTGCGTCTTCGTCTGTCCGGGCCCTAGGGGCCGACCGTGTGGATCTCGGAGGTCAGCGGCCAGTCCCGTCCGCCAGACTGGTACACGAACTCCAGGTACAGGGCCGCATAGCCCTCGGCCGGCTTGGCCAGCGTGTAGCTGATCTTGCCGCCACCTGGGGCAAGCTCCTCGCTCGTCCACTTGGACTTGCGGAAGTCCTTCGTCGCCGCCTGGGCCTTCCACACCAGCACACGAACCGGCGCGGGGTCACAGGTCGCCGCGACCGTCAGGCCCTGATCTCCGGTGGCAAACTGCCAGCTTAGCTTCGGCAACGACCCTTCGCCCATGACCGCCGAGGAAAAGCCCCACACTCCGGCAAGCAGCTTGCGGCGATCGTCCATGCCGTGCCCCGAGTTCGGCAGGTGCAGTAGGTAGCGCGGCCCGACGAGGTCGTTGAAGTAGTCCCCGGCAGCGTCCACCGGCCAGTAGGGATCATTGGTGCCCGCGATGATCAGCTTGGGCATCGTGGTGCGGTCCCTGTAGGTGTACGGGTCCACGGCCCGACCGAGACTCTGCCCCTGAGCCGAGGCCAGCAGATCGGGAAGCCCCAGCTTCGTGTAGTCATCGATCTGCTCGGAGTAGTCGCCGAACTGCTCGCGCTGATGCCGCATCTGAGCGGGCAGATTCAGGTTGTTGTAGACCATCGGCATGATCGCCGCAGCCCGCGAATCCACTACTCCCGTGAACCAGGTCGTCCAGCCGCGCTTCGAAGCGCCGGTCACCAGGAAGCGCTGGATCCGCTTGCCCCACTCCTTCTCCGAGAAGGCCTGCAGGCAGTCCATTGCCCGCACGGCCGACTTGGCCATCGGGAATAGCAAGGGCCAGCTTGCGTCCCCCGTGGCCAGGTACTTGGTGAAGGTGTAGGCGATCAGCGCATCTTCTCTGAGCCCATCGAATAGCGGCTGATTGGGGATGTCGCCGAGCACCGCCACCGGACAGCCCAGGGCTCCTGCGGTGAGCGACGCGAAGGCGGACATCTCACCCGCAGGATTCCCGCCCGTGATCATCAGCACGCACCAGTCGGGGTGCCTGGGGTTGGCCGGGCTCGTTACCGTGACACGATGCTTCCAGGTGATCCCCTGCCAGACCTGGGAGGTCATGTTGAGACGGAAGGCGCCTGCACTGCCTTCGTCGCCGGGCCGGGCCGCCACCTCCCACGAAAAGGCTGCATCGGGACGGGCTACATAGTCCAACACCGGCTCGCCCTTGTCCGCCGTCGGTGCGCCCTTGTCCAGCGTCGGTCCACCCTTGTCCAGCGCCGGCTCAGCGCACCCACCGGGAATCACCATGGCAGCAATCAACACCAGTACCTGTGCGACGACGAACACCGTACTCCGTGCGGCTTTCACGGCAACACCCCCTGTTGTCGATCAGCAGCCAGCCTGCTAGCGCGGAGCGCCGCCGCCGGCGCCACCACTACCACCCTCGCGGGACCGCTGCGGGGCATCGACGACTTTGACGCCCTGCGGCAGTGCGAAGGCGCTGTCGGGCACCGAGTTGATCATCTCGTACTTCGTCTTCACGACGCGGTCGCCTTCCTTGCTCTGGCGCAGGAGACCATACTGCGTGTCCACCCAGAAGACGACAGCCTTGCCTTCCTTCGTGGTCAGGTCGATGCGCATGCAGGAGACGCCGTCCAGCTTGTCAGACTTCACTGCGAACTTGGACCCTTCCAGGTCGCGCAGGTTCGGCATGCCCATCATTCCGCCGCCGATGCCACCCGGTCGTCCGCCAGCGCCACCGGGGGCACCAGTCCCGCCCTGTCCCTGTGGTCGTGCGCCTTGCGGTCGCTCGCCCTGAGGTCGTTCGCCCTGTGGCCGTCCGCCCTGACCGGCGCCACCACCATTGCCACCCATGCGGCCGGTGCTCTTGGTGATGACCTTCTCCTTCGGGTTGTACATGTAGCGTACATTCTGATCGCTGATCATCATGAACCAGCCGCCGTCTTCGCGCGAGGTCTTCGTACGAACCGGACGGCCGTCCTTGAGTTGGATCGTCGTCGTCGCAACGGTCTTGCCGTCGACGACCGTGCTGGACTTGTAGCTCTTCAGCGTCGAACGCTTCGCCAGGACCTTGTCCAGTTCGGCGTTACCGGTCTTGATCGGAGCGCCGAAACCAGCACCGGCCCTGCCTCCTGCACCTCTCCCGGCGCCTTCTCCCCTGGTACCGGCACCGCCCTGTGCAGGCTTGGCTCCGGGCTCACCAGGCGTGGCCGGCACTCCCCCTTCGCTCGGGGTTGGTTCCGGTGCGACCATGTTCTCACCTTCGGTCACCGACGGCGTGGGACCGGTGACGGCGTTCTCGAGACCACTCGTCGGCTCCGTCGGCATCGTCTCCGGCGGCTTGGGGCACCCTGAGACCAGCAACACGGTAAGGACCATTGCGCAAGCGACCACAAAAAGCCCCATCCTTGGTATGCTTTTCATGCCCATCCTCCTCCAGCGACTGGGGACATGCTGAGGCGCCCCTGTGGTTGGCCGCAGTCTGCAACGAGTTCGTCGCTTCCCCAGCGTATGTATGTATGGATTCCCTTAACACTTGGCGGGGCGGCAGGTGTTTCCGTTTCTGCACGGAATTGTGCGCCTCACATATCGACTGTCCGGGGGCCACCAATGAAGATCTTCATCTGCACGGACCTGGAAGGCATCGGCGGCATCACGTTCTTCGATCAGACGCGGGACAAGACTAACCTTCTGTACCAGGAAGCCCGCCATCTGCTCACCCAGGAGGTCAATGCCTGCGTCCAGGGCTGTCTCGATGGCGGCGCTACCGACCTCATCGTGCGCGACGGCCACGGTGGCGGCTTCAACTTCTTCGTCGAAGACCTCCATCCGGCCGCTCGCTACATCACCGGTCCCGGCAGACCCCGGCCTGACAGCGGCATGGACGGCACCATCGACGGCCTCATCCTGCTGGGCTACCACGCCATGAACGGCACCGAGGACGGCGTCCTGCATCACACCCAGAGCTCACTTGGCGAGAACAAGTACTGGTACAACGGTGTGGAGTCCGGCGAGATTGTGCAGACCTCTCTCGTCGCCGGCTATCACGGCATCCCTCCCATCATGTGCAGCGGCGATCTGCGCTGCTGCGAGGAAGCCCAGCGCTTCCTGGGCGACGAGATCGTCACGGTCGTCGTCAAGGAGGGCTTCAGTCGCACAAGCTCGATCATGTACGCTCCGGCCAAGTCTCGCGAACTCGTCCGAGAGGGCGCACGCAAGGCGATGGCGGCGATCCCGAGGTGCCGCCCCTACAAGCTGCCTCTGCCGATCACCGGTCGCCTGCAACTCAAGGACAAGGAAGCCATCGACCGCATCGTCGAGAAGGGCCTGTCGCGACGCATCGATGACTTCACCGTGGAGCGCGTCTTCGACGACCCACGGGAGGCCTACAGATTCCAGTGACGACCGAAGGGGCCTCCGGGCTCACTTGATCGGCGGGAATCTCAGCGCATCCAGCCCCAGGTAGTAGCCCTTCGAGGCCGGATTCTTGCCCACTGTCTGGAACCGGAGCACGTGCCTTCCGGCCGAGAGGTCGATCGTGCCCAGGCGGCACTCGCCACCGTAGACCCAAAACACCTCAGAGTACAGGTCCACCGGGTCGCCGACCTTGCGGCCGTCTACCAGTGTCTGGAAGATGCCGTAATCGGTGCTCTTGGAGAACCACCCGGTGACCTCGTACTTGCCCGCCGCTGGAACCGTGACTTCCAGGTCGAGGTGGCCCGTGCCGCTGTGGTCGCGGAACCATAGTTGCGTGCCACCGGACATCTGCGGATGGCTGCCCTCCTGAGGCAGGTAGTCGCCGCCCTCGGCCCCGAGCACGGTCAGCGATTCACCCTCCAGGGAGCCGGGATACAGCACCTTGTCCAGCAGCAGGCAGTCTATCCCAATCCGGAAGCCCGTCGCCTCGGGAGTCTTGCCGACCACCCGAGCCGTCAGGGTCTGGCTGCCCGCCCCGGGTCTCACGGTGCCGAGGCCGACTTTCCTGAGCCCGGCCTCCTCAGAGTAGCACGATGTCACGCCGCCGGCCGGTGCGCCGTTGACCAGGAACTGCACCTGACCGTAGTCAGGCCCCGTCGTCACTTGCGCGGTCATGCTCACCTCGGCAGGGGCAGCGTTGGCGAAGCTGACCGACACCTCACTGCCTGCGCCCTGGGCGTCAAAGAGAAGCTGTCGACCGTCACTCCAGGCCAGGCGTGCCGTCTCCACCGAGACCTTGCCACGGGAGGTGCGGGCAGTCGAAAGCAACTGCTCGACTTCGAGAGCCCCTCTGGTCTTGGAGGGAGGCTCGAGACGCAGGCAGTCGACCGCCAGATGCCCCTCGTCGAGCGCCACCAGGGAGAGCTTGTGCGACCCGGCTCCCAGGAGGATACCGGCGAACTTCATCGTTCCTTCCGCGGTCAGCCCAAGCGGCTCCAGCTTCACTCCGTCAATCGAGGCCCCAAAAAGCGCCGTCGGGTTCTCCCTCGAACTGGGCACGGGGTAGAACGTGGGGTAGACCACACCCTCTCGTGAGGTGCTGAACACCGCCGTCGGCGTCTCATACCCGGCCTTGTGAAGGCCGAAGTCCACGGCCAGGCCCCGGCTGAACTCGTACTGACGCCCGTCGTCGGCCAGCAGTTGCGCGCTCTGTCCCAGGTCCTCCACCCACAGGTCCTCCGCCTCTATCGTGTTCGGCAGCGACCGTCCCCAGGGCCGCATATCATCCGCAGAATCCGCCGCGAAGAAGTCCTTCCCGCCGGCCTTCTGGTACCAGTACGCGACGGTCACGTAGTCATCCGGTGGCGGGTAGTTCTCAATCGTCATGCGCAGGGACTTGCCATAGGGGATGTGGTCGCCCAGGAACCAGCGGTAGCAGCAGGTGCGCTGTCCCTGGTCGTAGCTGCAGGCGAAGGAGGGCTGGACCAGCTTCCGGATGCCCCAGGCGTCACCGAAGAAGTCCTCGGAGCCGGTGCCGAAGATCGACGGGAAGGCCTCGCCGTCCACCCACACCTTCTCATCACCTTCACCCCACCAGCCCGGAACGGGGTGGTCGATGTACAGCGCGACGCCCACGAGTCGCCCTTCGCCGGAGGTCTCGAGGAAGGGGTAGTCAAACTCCCGTGCCGGGTTCTCACGCCGCCACTTCGCATGGAAAAGCGCGGCGTTTTCAGGCACCGGCGTCTGTGTCCACTTGACGCTCAGGGCGACCTCCGCCGGTACCGTTCCGCGGTTGAGCAACTCGATCCGCGCAACCTTGCGGAAGGGCATGGCCCAGAAGCTGTAGCCCTCGCCCTGGACCACACCGAGCGGGTAGCTGGCATACTCGTTCGGCTGCCAGCCGGTGCCGAAGAACTCGCCCAGGGGGCACAGGATCGCCGGCTGGGCCTCGTCGTCGAACCACACCTTCAGGAGCACCTTGCGCCAGGCATAGCGCTCCGGGCTCTCGATCCGCGCACGCAGCGTCTTGATGACGGCAGGCCCGCTAAGCTGCACCGGCCTGACCAGCTTCCAGGGCTCCAGGTGCAGCTTCTGGGTAACCGTCCCGTCGTCGCCTGTTGCCGGGCGCGGGTCCTGACCGCAGGCGTTCCACTTCGCCGCCACCTCAGCGCAGGCCGCCTTGGCTTTGGCGTCCAGAGGCCAACGAAAGCTCTCGACCCGTGTCCCGCGCGGGTAGGTCATGTACCCGATGTGGTAGTACTGCCCGTGAGGCGCGTCGGCCGTCACCCGGCAGCTCCTTGCATAGGGGATCGGCAGATAGCAGTCGGAGGCCGTGCGCTGCGAGCTTCGCTTGTACACGAAGGGCGGCTTGAAGTCCTCGTAGTCTCCGCTGAACAGGCCGTTGAAGTCGAACTCGTAGGTGGGCTCGGTCGCACCGTCGAGATAGAAGCGAATCTTCCCCACCGGGTTCGCCGACCAGATCCGGAAGATGCACCCGGGGCCTTCCATCTGGCCCATCAGCGCCTCTCCCGGCTTGAGCGGAACGGGGCCATACCGCACCGGATCGTAGGTCTCGTACTTGCCCGCGTCACCGTTCGCATCCCAGTGCTTCGGATCGAGCGACCGGCGATCCCAGCTTGACCACTGCTTGCAGCTCGTACCGGCCTCCAGGAGGGGCAGGGAGTCCAGGTCCGTCAGCCGACTGACGAAGTACCCGTAATCCAGCACCGTCTGCGCAGCGCCAAAGCTGCACGCAACGACCAGCACGAGCACAAGCGAAAGGGTGCGCATTGCCTGCCCTCCAGCGGACACGTCGAAGTGGGGTACGCGGGGACGCCTCCCCGTGGCAGTCAGCCGGCGTCCCCGAGAGAGGAGCTACTGCGTCCTCATGGGCATCAGGTTCAACCGCTGGCCCGTGAGGCTCTGCAACTCAAACTGAGCGTTGAGACCTTGCAGGTTCTGCCAGTTCTGGTGCGTCAGAAGGCCCGTCTGCGAGCCTGGGATGTTCAGCGCCATCAGGCTCGTGGGAGTGTGCAGACCGGCGCGATCAACCCGCAGGCTGACCTGGGCCTGCAGCGGCTGCTGCGATCGGTTGATGAGCTGCAGGCCGTTCCCGGCAGCGTTCAGGCCCAGTTCCAGCGGAAGGTCCGCCCCTGGTCGCAGGTTGAGGATCTCGATCGTGCGCTGCTCCGCGGGCCCGACGATGCTGATGAGCCTGATCGAGCGCAGGTTCGCTCCGGTCGGATTCTCCAGCCTGAACCTTCGCTGATCGTTCACCTGAACCGCCGTGAACCGCACCGAAGCTCCGTCAGCGACCATGTCGGCCACAAGGCCCTTCTGCACGAAGCTGATCTCGGTGCCCGCAGCGCCGGCGAACTCCACCGTGTAGCTCTTGCCCCGCGAGTTCATGAACAGGAAGGTGTGCGGATAGCTCAGCGGCGTCGGCCCAAGTCCCATGAAGGGCTCGGAGTAGACCGCGCCCGGGATCCTGTTGGCCCCAAGGTTCTCCTGGTTGCCCGCATAGAACTGGTTGCCGGCCTCATCCGTGATCTGTGTGATCCGTGCCGTCCGCGAGATGGAGAGGTACGAACTCGTCGCCGCTGCGCCCATGGCACCACCAAGAGCATCCGAGGGCAGACTGGGCGCCACGAGCAGGCTGGGCAGATCCCAGATGCCGATCTTGTAGTAGCCACCGTAGCTGAAGGTGTTCGCCGCCTTGTTGACGTTGGCTACGCTGCGGTCGGGACCGCCTGTCTCTGTGGTGTAGTAGGGGGTGTTGTTGTCGTAGTGGTAGAGCTTCCGCGTGGCCTCATCAGGTCCGACCTTGTAGACCACTGTCGCATGGCCGCCGCCGCCGACCATCCCCATCACACAGCCATGGGGCGGGCTCGCCAAGGCCACAATGCCCTTGGCTTCCTCCCAGCGCGCGTTCGGGTTGTTGGCGTTGATCTCGCCGAACAGGAGAGTGTTCTGAGGCTCTGCGAGCTGGCTGCCCTGCATCTCCTGCACGGACTGCCAGACCTCGTCGTTGTTGCGGTTACTGTCGTAGGTCCAGACGCTCGCGAGCCGGTTGGTGGTCCACCAGGAGTTGAACAGGAGTCCCCCGATGTTCCAGTGCTTGATGCGCAGGCTCATCACGCTCATGCCGTAGCAGTTGCCGCCATCGCCGATCTTCTTGTACCGGGAATCGTACCAGCTCTGGGCGGCCGGCTTGTGGGTCCCATCAGCATACTCCACCGATGAGGCGCCGAAGTAGTTGCGGTAGATCGCCCAGGGGATCCACGGACCACCCTTGTTGGCGAACTTCCATCCGTACTTCCCGCGATAGCCACGTGGGGCTACGACCGGGTAGTTGAGCGTGTTGCTGTCCAGCGTTCCGTTGTACACCTGCACCGGATAGCTGCTGCCGTAGGACAGGCCGGTAGCGGGAAGGAAGAACAGGAGCAGCGTGTTGCAGGGGACCCCAAAGAAGGACAGGTGCAAGGTGGTGACCGCAGCACCGTTCACGTGTACCACGCTGGTGCTCTTGAAGTTGCGCCCTATCGCCAGGACGCTCTCTCCCAGCGAACCATCGCTGGGCGACAGCGCACTCAGAGACGGAATCGCCAGCACTGAGATGTGGGCTGTATCGGCCTTCTGCCATATCCGCGAGCTGGCGTTGGGATACGCCTGCCTCAGCCGGCCCAGGAACTCCGGCTTCGTGGCCTCGACTACCAACGCCTGCCCCTCCGGCGGAAGCGCCTTGAAGGCGGAGATGTCCTTCTCCATCTCCTCGGTGCCCACGCGCTGTCCCACCAGGAAGTCACGCATCTGTTGCTCGAGGCTGAGGGATACACGGGGAGTGGCGAGCGGCCTTAGTTCACGTGTCGTCGGGATGGGCTGTGCACCTACGGAGGTTACGGCAAGGACCATCAGCAGCAGGGGCCACGTCACGCGGCACAGCTTCCTACTCATGGCCGGTCCCTTCCTTCGCGCCAGAATGTCCCCCGGGCATACTTCAACACCGCCCGGCAGCTTCCTGCCGCAAAGGGTCACTTACATGGTCCTGGTGGGAACTAGCTTCGGTTCAGTAGCGCAGCAAGGCGGGCTTCAGGGTCCACGCCTGCAGTCGTGCCAGCTCCATCAGCCCCGGTGCGCGGTACCCTTCCGGGAGGATGACCCAGCCATAGGCGCCCTCCTCAATCACCTCGTTCTCCATGGTCAGTGTCACCCGGGGCAGTTGAACGGTCTCCGGCGCGAACCCCTGCAGCTCGGTGGTGTAGGTTCGTGCAGCGGCTCGTGCGAAGGACGCCGGCGAGACCTTGTGGCCGCCGACCATCACTTCGTCGGGCACGCGCCCTGTCCGGCGCATGAAGTCCCGGACCTCGACGCAGGCCTGAAGGAACTCCGCGCGTTTCACCTCACAGGCTTCCTCGGAGGACGGTCGTACCACCGGGCCATCAAGGTAGCGGCCGGTCACCGGCGCATCCTTCGACCCGCCTTCTGCCAGTCGCGCGCAGGCCTCGGCAGCCACACCGAAAGCCTCTGCCGCAGAAGCCCAGCCATGTCGAACGGGCTGGTAGCTGACCTCCTCCGCCAGTCCACAGGCAAGACACAGGCAAGCTTCCCGCGATAGCGGTTCCGGTGCCCAGAGATCAGGATACAGTCCCGGCAGCTCCGCACAGGTAACCGCCCTGGCCCCACTCTCCGTCACATGGCGCAGGTACGAGGCGAAGTCGGTGAAGTCCCGCTCGGCGTCCGCTTCTGCCTTGAGCGGCGGAATCTGGAGTTGATCCAGCGGAGTGCTCTTCCCACGGCCGAAGTTCACAGCATCCCAGAAGGTCGTCGTCGCCCACTCGCAGGGATGGTAGTAGATGCTGATGAGGCCGCCGCCTTCCTCGGTAAGCTCCTCATGGATGCGGTCGAAGGCCTCGCAGCCCTGGCGCAGGTTGTCGCCACCGCCCAGCCTCATCCGGGTGCAGCGCGAGCGCATCCGGAATACGTTCAGGATCCCGCAGTACCAGAAGGGCTGGTCATTGAGCCCCACATGGCGGCCCTCGTCAACGTAGGTCGGGATGCCCCAGTCACGAAGCGCCGGGTAGGCCTGCGGTGCCCAGGAGCTGCCCGGCTGTCCATAGGTCGAGCAGCGCTTGCCGAAGATCTCCTCGACGTCTTCCAGTCCGGGCTGCTCACGCCGCTTGAACTCCTGAATGCCCTCTTCCCAGCCCATGCCCTCCAGGTACTGGCAGACCGTCGGCGGAAAGCTGTGGTAGTTGGTGTGGTAGCCCAGGTCGTGCTCGGCCAGTGCCTCGATGACGTCCTTGCGTCTGCGCTGCTTGAGTCGCCGCGCCTTCTCCCCCACCACCTTGAAGGTGGCCTGCACTCCCTGGTCGGCGAAGATCCGAGCCAGACGCAGGGCGGCGTCATCGCTCTGGGGAGTCACGTAGTCCTCGGTGTCGAACCAGAATGCTACGTATACACGCGACATGCGGGCCTCCAGCTTCTCGATACGGGCCTGAGCGTCGTGGCCCAGGCGAGGTCTGGCCTCAAGGGCTGTCTAGATCACTGTGCCCGGGGGCACGACACCCGAACGCGGGATGATGACGATCCCGTCGCGAACCCAGTAGTCAGGGCCGTCGTACTGCGCCAGCCCCGCACGGTTCTCGATGACCGTGCCGTCACCGATCCGTGCGTTCTTGTCGATGATGGCGTTCCTTGCACGCACGTTCCGCCCCAGACCGATCGGTGGCAGCCCTTCGGTCTCATGCCGCCGCCGATGCTCCGGGGTCTCGAAGAAGTCGGCGCCCATCATCACCACGTTCTCCAGGTCGCACCCCTCACGGACGATGCTACGCAGACCGATCACGCACCGTCGTAGTCGGCACTGGTCAAGGATGCTGCCGTCACCGATGATCACCCGCTGGGCATCGCACGAGTTGAGCTTCGTGGCGGGCAGGTAGCGCGGGTGAGTCCAGACCGGGTTGTTCTCATCGAAGAAGTTGAACTTCGGTACCGGCTCCGTGAGGTTCAGGTTCGCCTCGAAGAAGGATGGGATGGTTCCGATGTCCTCCCAGTAGCCGTCGAAGGGGTAGGCATACACGCAACCCGTGCACCGGGCGATGGTCTCCGGGATCACCTCACCACCGAAGTCGTCGTGCTCATCTCGTTCCAGCGCCTCCACGAGCGCCGCTGTCTCAAAGACGTAGATGCCCATTGAGGCCAAGTGCGTGCGGCCGGCGGGCTCGATCCCCACGGATTGCAGGCTCTGGGGCTCGATTGCATACTGGTCCAGCAACTCGTCGGTCTTGGGCTTCTCGCAGAAGCTGGTGATGTTCAGGTCCGGCCCCGTCTTGAGCACCCCCAGCGATGAGGCTTGGGCACGAGTCACAGGAGTCGCCGCGATCGTGATCGTCGCCTTGTGCTGCTTGTGATAGGCCAGCATGTTGCCGAGGTCCATGTGGTAGAGTTGGTCGCCCGACAGGACCACACACCGGTCCGCCTGCGTCACTGGCAGGTGGCCAAGATTGCGGCGCACCGCATCCGCCGTGCCCTGGTACCAGTCCTTGCTCTCAGCTGTCTGTTCGGCTGCGAGGATCTCGACGAAACCGCCGCCGAAGTCATCGAACTTGTAGGTGTGGTTGATGTGGCTGTGCAGCGAGGCGGTGTTGAACTGAGTCAGGACGAAGATGCGGTTCAGACCGGAGTTGAGGCAGTTGCTGACCGGGATGTCGATCAGCCGGTACTTCCCCGCGAGGGGCACTGCAGGCTTGGCACGGTCTCGGGTGAGAGGGTACAGCCGTTGTCCAGCCCCGCCGCCAAGGATGACGCAGATCGTCGCATCCATGGATTGCGCTCCGACTGGTGCGCCCGTGAGTGGCGACCTT
>JBDKVB010000059.1 GCA_039679385.1 Armatimonadia bacterium
TGGGGAACGCAGAGGCCAACCGGGCCTTCGCCCTGGGCGTGATCGTGTATTTCGGAGTAGTTGGATTCCTGTCTGGGTACCTCGCAACGCGTCTGTACCTCGCAGCAGCCTTCGCACGCGCTGACCAGAGAGTATCCGTCCTGATCGAGGCCCTGCGTGAACTAGCGGCGAAACTGTCGCCTGAACTACTGAGCCAGTTGATACAAAGTGGCAGCTTTGTCGAACTGATGCGCGGCCAGATCCCGGCACGAGTGACGGCACCTGCCGCTGTCCCACAGACGACACCCGCAGACACCGGCGACGAGAGCGAACAGCTCGACGGAGCGCTTGGCGATCTACAGGCTGGAAAGGATGTGACGCCCGTGTATCTGCCGGGCCTCGCGTGGAGAAAGTCCCCAGCGAGCTTCAGCGAACAGCAGCAGAGGGTCCTCCTGGCACTTTCGCACCGGAAGCACATCTGGCGTACTCGGCAGCGTCTGCTCGAGGTGACCGGGCTGCCGCAGGAGGATCTGGATGCGGCACTCAGCGAGCTAATCCGCGCTGATCTCCTTCGGCCGTCGTGCTGCGCGTCACCGCAGGGGAGCCCCAGGCAGCGAGACATCATCTTTGGTCTGAGCGAGCGTGTTGGGTGACGCGAGGCAGAGGGATTGGCAGTTACCTGGTCTATGGCCATACCCGCCATTATGTCGGCATCATACTGGTGCGCGACCTGTACAGAGCCCAGATTCGCTCCAAGCCAGTCGGCTTGGGTCAGCGCCTCATCGACATCCCAAGTGAAGTAGGTGGTGCTGCGGGCGTCCTGCTTCCCGGCCAGGGCCCCGTCCGCTTGCCACTGGTAGTAGGTCAGCGCACCGCCGGTACTCCCCTCCAGCGTCAACTGGTTCAGCGTGTTGTACTGGTAGTAGGTCGTCTCGCCGTTCTTCGTCAGTTGCCTGCGGTCTCCTGCCGCGTCGAAGCGGCAGTCGAAGGCATACAGGCCCTGGCCCGAGCCGTCCAGATCGTCCTCCCTGGCCAACCGCCCCGCGGCGTCGTAGCGGTAGTAGATGCTGGTGCCGTCCTCGCGCACGATCTTGGTCCGACGCGCGTCGTCGTAGCCGTAGTACAGGCTCTCCAGCAGCCCGCACGATCATCTGGACAAAGCGAAGCGAGATCATCACCCCGAGGACCAAGGCCGTGGGCCCTGCACGCCGGACCGGGTTGTACAGACCTGTTCGCAGTGGTGCGGGGCTGAGAGCAGGGCCGCGCAGGTGTGGGGGCATGCCGAGGGGAAAGGCTCGCGAGGTTCGCGAGTACACTTCGGCCGGCCGTCTGCCAGGCATGGCCCAGGGAGGCACTGCTGTGAGCAAGGTCAAGTTCGGCGTCATCGGTCTCGGATGGTTCGGCGAGAAACACTGCGAGGCGCTGGCCTCCCTTCCCAACGTGGAGCTGTACTCGCTGTGCACGCGCACCAAGTCGCGCCTGAAGGAAGTCGCGCAGCGCTTCGGCGTGAAGAAGACCTTCACCGACTACAACGAGATGCTGGCCGACCCGGAGCTGGAAGCGGTCAACATCGTCACCATGTGGGACCAGCACGCCGCTCCGACACTGGCCGCGCTCAAGGCGGGCAAGCACGTGTTCTGCGAGAAGCCCATGGCCTCGACCATGGCCGACTGCAGAAAGATGGTGGCAGCCGCGCAGAAGGCCAAGGGCTTCTTCATGGTGGGGCACATATGCCGCTTCAATCCGCGCTATGCCCTCGCCAAGCGTGCAATCGAGGAGGGGCGGATCGGCAAGATCGTGTCCATGTCCGCCCGGCGCAACCTCCCGCGCTGGATTGTTACCGGGGTGCTGCCGAAGAACGGCCCCATCATCGGCGACGGCGTCCACGACACTGACCTGATGCTGTGGCTCACCGGGGCAAAGATCGTCAGTGCCTACGCCCAGACCGTGGAAATCCGGGGCCTGGGGAACCCCGACATCGGCCAGACCATGTACCGCTTCGACTCCGGCGCTACCGCGATCCTGGAGCAGGTCTGGTTCCTCCCCGAAAACAGTGCGATGCAGATCGATGAACGCCTGGAGGTGGTCGGGACCGAGGGTAGTATCCAGGTGAACGACACGACCCCCAACTTCTTCGTGTGCGACAAGGACGGCGTCAGGTACCCCGACACGACGTATTGGAGCACCTACTACGGAAAGCTGTGGGGCGCGCTGCCGGCCGAGTTGCAGTACTTCGCCGACTGCTGCCTGAAGGGCGAGCCGCCGACGGTGGTCCCTGCGGAGGAGAGCATGGCGGCTGTGGAGGCCTGCCTGGCAGCCGAGAAGAGCGCCGCGACAGGCAGAATAGTGAAGCTGTAGGGTCGGGGAGAGGACGCTCGGGACTCGCCGATCCTACTAGACTCGAAGCGACAGGGGCGGCACCTCCGTGCTGCCCCTGGTCGTCTTCAGAAGGAAGAGGTCCGCCACCCCGTCAACTGCTCTGCCCCTACCAGGGCGGCAGAGCCATGGTGCCGCCCTCAATGGGGAGCGACACCGCGTTGATGTACTCGGCGTCATCGCTGACAAGGAACGCAACAGCTTTCGCCACGTCAAGCGGCTGGCCCAGGCGGCGTACCGGGATCCTCTTGGCCACGTCCGCGTACAGCTCCTCGAGTGGCTGCGTCCAGCCGGCGGCGGTCGCAGCCAGCAGGGGCGTGTCGATGGTCCCCGGGCATACGCCGACGATGCGCACCACTCCGGCATGGTCCACGGCCAGCGCCCGGATCAGGGACTCCAGAGCGCCCTTGGAGGCGCAGTACAGGGCATGCTCGGGGAAGCCGACGAAGGCCGCCACGGAGGTGGTGATCGCGATCACCCCTTTGCCCTGCTTCTCCATGACCGGGACCACGTGCTTGGCCAGCCACAGGTTCCCCATGACGTTGACGCCCATGACGGCGTTCCAGTCGTCGAGGCTGAAGTCTGTGACCCGGCCCTGCCGCCAGACGCCGGCGTTGCTGACCAGGGCGTCAATCCGGCCGTAGGTGTGCACGGCCTTCGCCACCAGTTCCCGCACGCTGTCCTCGGAGGTCACGTTCACCTCGAAGAAGCGGGCTTCCAGACCTTGGCCCCGCAGGTCGGCCTCCAGAGCAGCTCCTTCCTGGGGCTGGTTGGAGGCGATGACCACTTTGGCACCACACTCGGCAAAATGCCGGCTGCAGCCCTCGCCGATGCCGGAGGTTCCACCAGTGACCAGGATTGCTTTGCCCGAGATGGACATGGGTGCACCTTCCTGTCTGCCTGCCCTCCGGCGCCTAGGGCGCCAGACCGGCGGCTATTCGTGTGCGAACATCATGAACTCGAACACGGCGCCATCCTTGAGGACGGAGGCCACCGTCAGGCCCGCATAGGGCTCGAAGGGCTCGAGGAGGACCTCCTGGCCCGCGAGTTCCGCCTCGAGGTCGTCGGTCTCGAAGGCCATGTGGGGGAGCTCGCGCAGTGGCCCCGAGACGGGTGAGTCGGGCTCATAGCGCAGGAACTCCACCTTATACGGGTGGTCGTCCCAGGCGGTGACCCACACCTTGGTGGCAGGCACGTAGGTCTCGTTGGGCTGCTTGTCGTCGGTGGGTAGGCCGATGTGGTTGAACTTACGCATGGGGGCCTCCTTCGGTAACCGGGCATTGATAGGCACGGATGCTTGCCCTAGACGGTATATGCCAGGGCGCTGTCGGCGATGCGGCAGAAGTCATACTGCGGGTCATAGCCCAGCATCGAACGGGCTTTGCTGATGTTGATGGCGAAGGAATGGTAGCCCGGGCAGGCGACCTCCACCGTCGGGATACCCGTCTTCTGGGACAGGTACTCAGCCGCGACGCGGTACTCGAAGGGAGCCGGCGCCGCGATGTTGAAGGAGTGACCCAGAGCCGAGGGGTTCGCGAACATCAGGCCAAAGGCCTGCAGGAGATCCTCGATGTGTACGATGTGGCGGTGATAGGGCACGCCGTCGGCCTCGGTCAGGATGGGGATACGCTCCTGGCCCGCCTTCACCAGGTCCAGAAGGTGGTCTGCCACCTGCCCGAAGCCGTGGCCGGGCTCGGCGGGATCCACGTTCCTGAGCAGCGAGAAGTGCCGCAGCAGGTCATCCTTCTCGAAGACCCAGGAGGAGCGCAGAATGGAGAAGGGCACCCCGTACTGGTAGGCATACTGCTGGGTCATCACCTCCTCCATCACCTTGGTGAAGGCGTAGTAGCCGGGGTATGCCATCAGGGGGTGACTCTCATCAATGGGCGTGGGTTGCGGGTAGAACCAGATGCCGAAGGCCGCATCGCCGCCCAGGAGCAGGAGCTGCTGCGTACCCTCGAAGCGGCAGGCCTCCAGGATGTTCAGCGTTCCCCGCACGCTCACATCGAAGAAAGTCTCCGGGGCTTCCTTCGTGGTGGCAAGCTGGATGACGGCGTCGGTGCCCGAGACAACCTCCCTCACCGCAGCAGCGTCGGCGATGCTGCCTGGCACCGACACCACTCCTTCTCCGGCCACCGGACTCCGGTGCACCAGGGCGCGCACCGCGTACCCGTGCTCCACCAGCCACGGGACGACATGCCTCCCGATCTTGCCTGATCCGCCGAAGACAGCCACG
>JBDKVB010000060.1 GCA_039679385.1 Armatimonadia bacterium
AACTGCCCATGAACCTGGGAAAACGCTGAAATATGGAACCAGGATCCCAGAAAGACCGGAATCGGCCCCAAACGGCTGCTATGCTCGCCGAAACGTCCATTTCACCCCAAGGAGGCCCTAAATGACCGAATCCGCCCTCATGAGCCACATCTACGAAGATGTGACCCTCCGGCTGCCGCGCAACGTGCTCATCGAGAGCCTCGCCGCCGCCTCCGGCACCCAGACCCTCTCCGAGTACGTCGCCGCCGCCCTTCAGGCCGCGAACAACACCCCCGCCGAGGCTCCTGCCGAGTCCGAAGCCCCGCAGACCGAAGCGCCCGCAGAGCCCGAGACCCCCGCCGCCGCCGCCGAAGAGGACGAGGACCTCGGCACCAAGGCCGACTACGCCCTCACCTCCGACCCGATCGAAACCACCGAGGACGAGGGGGGCGACAAGTGAGCACCCCCGTCTTCCAGCCCGGCGACAAGGTCCGGCGGATCATCGACAACTGGGCGGGCGTGAAGGTCGGCGACATCGAGACCGTGGCAAGCATGGGCGGAACCTACTCCCCCGCCGTGTTCCTGGTCGGCCACTCCATCGGCTTCATGCCCAGCCACTTCGAGATGGTGGAGGCCGCGGTTCCGGTCATGGAGCCCGATCCGGACAACAGCCCCGACCCGGTCGCCGCATTCCGGATCAAGCTGCTCGCGTTCACCGAATCCGGCCGCCAGCTGCCCGCCCGAGGGGTTTCCCAGAACGTCCCGACCGACCCCGCCGAGTTCGAGGCTTACGCCGACGAGCTGGCTGCGATCGTCCGCAAGACCGTGCTGTACGTCCTGAACGGAGAGACCAAGTGAGCGCCATCGAATTCGAGCCCTGGCCCAAGATCGCCCGGCCGTAATGTTTCTGATACAATAAGAGGCATGAGCGAAAAACTCCCATGCGCGCACTGCGGGCTGAAGCCTCGACTCCCCGGTTCGGGGCAGCGCTTCTGTTCCCCCGAGTGCCGCGAAGCTGCCAAATCCAACCACAAGAAGCCCACGAAGGAGGAAGTCCGTGACCGAGCAGAACGTCGCCGACGTAAGCGCGGCTCGACCAAGCGGCCCCCTACGTGGAACGAGGCCGGAGAGCGCTGGTGCCCCTTCGGGGAGCATTTCGTCCACCTCAACACGTTCCGTCAAGGGTACTGCGACACCTGTCGCCCTCTCCAAAAAAAGGACTGGAAGCTCCGCGCCAAGTACGGAATCAACCTCGCCGAATGGAACCGGCTCTACGAGCAGCAGGATGGCAAGTGCGCCATCTGCCTTCGGCCTGCGGATCGGCTCGACGTGGATCACGATCACGCTACAGGCCGCGTTCGTGGCCTGCTCTGCTTTCGCTGCAATTACACACTGCTCGGCTGCGTCCAGGACGACGCCGACATACTACGAAGGGCGGTAACATACCTTGTCAGCAATTGAGTTCGTACCTTGGGGGAAAATTAGTCGCCTCAACCGCGACATCGTGGTGACCGAGAAGATCGACGGCACCAATGCCGCCATCCTCATCACACCCCTCGACCAGGTGGACCACATCCAGCACCACGACGGGCGCCACGAGCTGTTCGAGCCCGACGCCCAGAAGGTGATCGCCTCGATCGCCGACGCTGAGGGCCGCGTGTTCCTGGTCTTCGCCCAGTCCCGCACCCGGTTCATCACCCCCGACGCCGACAACTTCGGCTTCGCCAAGTGGGTGGAGGCCAACGCCGAGGGGCTCGTTGCAGCGCTCGGCGAGGGCCGCCACTTCGGCGAGTGGTGGGGCCAGGGCATCCAGCGCGGCTACGGCCTGAAGGAGAAGTGCTTCAGCCTCTTCAACACGAGCCGCTGGAAGGACACCCAGTTCGAGGTCCCGGGCCTCTCGGCCGTGCCGGTGCTGTACTGGGGCCCGCAGAGCGAGGAGCGCATCAAGACCGCGCTCGCCGTCCTCGACGCGCACGGCTCGCCCGCCGCCGCCCGCCTGGGCTCGTTCAAGCAGCCCGCTGAGGGCATCGTGATCTGGCACACCGCCGGACGCACCTTCTCGAAGGTGACGCTCCTCAATGATGAGATCCCTAAAGGGTTGGCGGGATGATTTCCCGCACGCCCGCGAAGACCGACGAGGAGCGGCGCGAGCGCAAGGCTGCGGCTGGACGCCGCTACCGCGAGACCCATGCGGAGCACATTCGCGCCTACCGGGAAACGCATCGAGCCGAAGCGTCCGCCTCCGGGCGGCGACACAACCTGAAGCGTTTTGGCCTGACGGTCGAAGATTATGACCGGATCCACGCCGCCCAGGCGGGACTCTGCGCATGCTGCGGGAAGCCGGAGACCTCGGTGGTCAAGGGTACGCGATCCCGGCTGCGTGTTGACCACAATCACGCTACCGGGGCGGTTCGTGAACTGCTCTGCAACGACTGCAATCTACGAATCGGGCGACTGCTCGAAGACAAGGAATGGACCATGCATGCGCTAGACTATCTGGCCAGGCACGGGGTCACCCTGAAGAACGACGAGGCCCCCAAGGGCATCGAGGGCCACAAGGGCGACGAGGAGCAGAAGTGACCCAGGTCAGCGACCGCAAGGCCCGCGAGGGCTTCAAGGTGGTCCAGGCTCGCCCGG
>JBDKVB010000061.1 GCA_039679385.1 Armatimonadia bacterium
AGGGCGTCCAGGGAGCGAAGGTCCCGAAGGCTGCGCGCTTCGAGTGGTCGCTCCAGGGAATCGATGGACGCACGCTCCCCTCCAGCACCTCGGCAAGCAGGTCGCTGTCGCCCGGTGAGAGGGCAACGGTCTCGGTTCGTCTGGAGCTTCCGCCGGGAGCCTACCGCATGGCGATCAAGGGTGAGATGACGCTGACCGACAACAGCAGGCAGCCTTTCGTCTGCCGCAGCCGGCCCTTTGTCGTGCTCAAGGAGACCCAGGCGGCGCTGCAGGAGACCAAGCTCCCCGCTCCAGAACTAGCTGCAGGCAAGCCGCGAGTGGGCGTGCTTGTTGACGGTTACGGTGGCCAGGGGATTCTCGCCGCGCTGCAGCGGACGGACAGCCTTCAGGTGGAGAAGGTCACTCAGATAACGCCCGAGGTCGCGCGGCGCTGCCGTGTGTTGGTGGTCACGCAGAACCGCTCGGGTTTCGGCGACGAGGCCCTGGCCCGGGCTCTGCATAGCTGGATCGAGGCCGGCGGCGCTGTGCTTACCACCCACGATGCCGTCGGGTACCGCAGTCACCCGGCCATCGTCCCGGAGATCGCCGCCGGAGTCGATCATCTCAGGTCAACGACGGTTCGCATAACCAAACCCGACCTCTCACCTTCGGGAGTTGCCGGAAGCCTGCTCACCCACGCCTTCTACGATCACATCCTCCTCAAGGCGGGAGACAAGGCCGAGGTAGTCGTGACCGACGAGGAGGGTAAGCCGGTGGTGGTGACCGGCCTCCTCGGCAAGGGTCGCTACGCAGCCTCAGGCATCGCCTTCGGTCTGGACGCGGACACCCAGGAGGAGGAACCTGCAAAGCAGGAGGGCTTCCTGCTGCGCAAGATCGTGGAGTGGCTGGCCGAGGGACAGAAGCCGTAAGGTAGCCGAGTGCGTCGTCGGTGAAGGCTGGGAGGAGGACTGTCTGACAAGAGGAAGTCAGGGCGTGAGACCAGATCGGCAAGTCCATATCAGGGAGGACCGTCATGCAGATCCGGAGAGTCAGTGTGCTCGTCCTTGCGCTGGTGTCCCTGTCGCTGGTTGGAAGCCTGCAAGCCCTTGCTCAGGAAGCGCCGTCACTCCAGGCCAAGGACTTCGTGGCAGTGTGCGGTGATTCCATCACCGAGCAGAGGCAGTACTCGGTATTCATCGAGGACTACCTGCTGATGTGCCAGCCGGCGGCTGACCTTCGGGGCATGCAGGCCGGCTGGGGCGGCGAAGTTGCCCCCGGCTTCCTGTCACGTATGCAGCGAGACGTCCTGGCGCTGCACCCCACGGTGGTCACTACCTGCTACGGCATGAACGATGGTGGCTACGGTCCCTTTGACCCGAACCGCGGCAAGCTTTACCGCGACACCCACAAGGCGATCATCGCCGGGCTGCGTGACGCCGGCGTGCGCCTCATTGTCATCGGCTCGCCGGGCTGTGTCGACAGCAACACCTTCCGTGGTGGCGGCCAGCCCGCCGAAGTCTACAACGTTACCCTGGGCAAGCTCGGGGATATCGGACGCGAGGTAGCGGCTGAGGAGAAGGTCGTCTTCGCCGACGTGCACACCCCGATGATGGAGATCATGGCCAAGGCCAAAGCTAAGTACGGTCCGACCTACCATCTGGCCGGTCCCGATGGCGTGCACCCTTCGCAGAACGGGCAACTGGTCATGGCCTACGCCTTCCTGAAGGCGCTCGGATGCAAGGGTGACGTCGGCACGATCACCCTGGACCTTGCCACGGGCAAGGCAGAAGCGACTGCCGGGCACAAAGTGCTGTCGAGTGCCGGCGGCGTGATCGAGATGGAGAGCACCCGCTACCCCTTCTGCTTCTTCGGCGATCCAGCCAGCCCTGGTGCGACGCGCGGGGTGATTGAGTTCCTGCCCTTCAACGACGAGTTGAACCGGCTGCGGTTGGTCGTGACGGGCGTCGAGGCTGCCGCACGTTACCAGGTGACCTGGGGCCAGGCCACGAAGGAGTTCTCCGGCGCTGCGCTCAGCCAGGGCATCAACCTGGCAGCCGAGTTCCTCGACAACCCCTTCTGTGGAGCCTTCCAGACTGTCGAGCGGGCGATCCGTCAGCAGCAGGACTTCGAGACCCCGCTGACCAAGATGCTGCTTCATAACCTCCCCGCATACCGAGATGCGGCGCCGGACGAGAATGCAGCCCTGGACCGCGTCGCTGCCAGGGTGATCGCTCGCGACGAAGCCCTGGCAACAGCCTCGAGCGCGGCTGTCGTTCCGGTCAAGCACACCCTGAAGGTGGAAACCGTCCGCTGAGAACCGCTGAGACATGATCTGGGCCACGCCGCCGTGCGCCTTGCTCCCTTCTGGTGGGCCATGGCGGCGTGGCAATACCCGGTTCCGGACCGCGACACCCAGAGGCACCGCTGTCGAAGGCCAATGGGCATCAGCACGTGGATCTCCTGGAGGTGACTGCCCGAGCATGTCTCCCCGCAGACTCGCCTTCGTTCTGCTGCTGGCCGCTGTCGCCGGTGCAACTCCGCTCCTGGCACAGGATACCGCCACGCGTCCCGGTCTGATTGCCATCTGTCCTGGCGAGTGGGTGGAGGAGATGCAGCCCTGGGTCAAGGCCCGCAGTGTGGCCTTTGACGCACGCTGCGTGGCGCTTGAGGAGGTCCTAGCCGGACAGCAGGGAGCGGACGCCCCGGAGCGCATCAAGCGATTCCTCTACCAGGAGTGGCGCAACAGGGGACTGCAACTCGCCCTCCTCGTGGGTGACGCAGACACCTTCCCCGTGCGCTGGATGGTGCTGGACCGCAACACCAGCGAGGCCTTCGACTACGCCTTCTACGCCAGCGACCTGTACTACGCCGACCTCGCGACCACCGACGGCAGCTTCGACACCTGGAATGCCCGCAGCGACGGCTTCCACGGCACTTACTTCGGCGAGGTTCGCGGCGAGCACTTCAAGGAGCCGCCGATCAACTTCGACGCCATCTCCTACGTGCCGGAGATTGGGGTTGGACGATGGCCGGTCTCGACGGTCGCCGAACTGCAGGCGGCGCTCGCGAAGACTCTGGAGTGGGAAGCCAGCCGGCGTGAGGGCCCTCGAAGGGCCTTGATGGCACACGCGAACGGCTGGGTAGACGCGCGAAGTCGCCTGGGCACCCAGGCAGATAGCCTTGAGAAGTCCGGCTGGACCGTGGAGCGGCAGTTCTACGGCGGCAAACCAAGCGAGCCGACGCCCGGCAGTGTGAAGGCATCCATCCTCGGCGGCACCGAATTGGTCATCCACGCCGGTCATGGCAACTCGGAGGTCTGGGACGGCTGCCTTGGGCCCCGGGAGCGTGAGGCACTGATAGCGGCGTCTCCGGCCATCTTCTTTTCCGTCGGCTGCGGCACCGCCCACTTCGCCAATGAACCTCCTTACGACGCTTACC
>JBDKVB010000062.1 GCA_039679385.1 Armatimonadia bacterium
CCCAGACGCTCGAGGCCGGCCCGGTCGATGCGGCACAGTTGCGGGGTATGCCCCTCAGAGGCCATCAGATCCAGGCACGCACGGACCTGCTCAACTCCCGCCCCCGGTCCGACCGGTGGCAGCAGGAAGGAGTCCTCCGGGTCCGGCCGCCAGGAGAACACACAGATCACCGAGCCGAAGCGGGTGACACGCGCTCCGTAGGCGTGGCGCCAGATGAACAGGTTGGTGAAAGTCAGCTCCGAGGTCTCCGGGCGCAGGTCACGGAAGGCGGCGTGCAGTGCCGGACGGTGCTCCAGACCAAGGTCGGCGAGAACAGGGAACTGGGGGATAGCGTCTACCATAGTGAGACTCCAGGGGGCGCTGGTCTGCGCCGAAGGGGTCCACAACGTCCTGGGATATTGACCACCAGTGGCGCCGCAACCTGCAGGCGCCAGCCCCGTAGGCAGGACTGAGGTGCTGCCCCTTGGGCTCTTCGTCCGGGCGAGGAGGGAATCGCTGGAGGGTGCGTCGAAGGTGTCCGCACGGGTGGGAAGACTGAAGGCATGGGCGAGGAGAGCAGGAGTTTCAGCGAGACCGGGCCGGGGGATACTGTTGATTGTTTCTTGAGCAATACTTAACCGCTTGCTCTACTGGCCTTTGGCGAACGGAGGCGTGCAGCGGATGACGTTCTGGAGACGTGCAGCGGCTCTCGTTGCCTGGGTATCACTCGCAGCCCTTATCTGCGGGGCTTCCCCTGCGGTTGCGGCGGTTGCGACGGTGGACGTGACCAGCATGCGTCTGGCCTACGTGACCGCCAGCCGGCCGGATCATGCGGGACAGTTCGGGCTGCTCTACAACTCCCCGGTCGGCACCACGCCCTTGAGCTCAGACGTTGCCGGTGACGTGATGCGCCTGTCGGAAGACGCCTTCTTCCTCGGCCTCACCGTCCCCGATGTAGCGGTATGGGTCAACCTTACGCCGGACCAGCCCGGCGGGGTGTGTGATCAGCGGCTCGCGAAGACCGGACTGGGTCGCGCTCTCGTGGAGGCCGACTTCCAGCTCAAGCGAGACGGCTGCGCTCTGACGGACCCTCGCACCTCTGAGCTTGGGCAGGCGTTCTGGGAGCGCGTCCGTCGAGTGGCTGCCGGGGGTGCACTGCGCGCCGGCGCTCGCATGTGGATCGTGCCTGGTCCGATGGAACTGGGCGGCGATGACCAGGGCGTGTACCTGCGGAGTATGCGTCTGCTGGTCAGGCTCGAGACGGAGCGGTTCTCCTCCGCCAACTCGCCCTACGGGATGAGCGAGATCGATCGGATCAGCCGCGAACTGGTGCTGCCGGTCATCGAGCAGCGCGTTAACGAGGACCGCATCTATGCCCCGCTGCGGCAGGTGTACGCCGCCATCGTCCTCGCCCGCTGGTACAAGAAGCATGTGCGCGGTTCCGACCTGCCGCACGCGAAGCTGGTGGACGCCAGCAACACCGCGGGGCGCGAATTGACCGATGGCTGGACGCCGCGCCAAGTCTGGGAGGCCTACGTGCGCTCCTACCAGCAGGGGGAGTACGACTTCACGGAGCGCAGCGAGCAGAAGATGGGCAACGTGACGCGCGTCAGCACCCGGCGTTACTTCCGGGGCGGCGTTGACCTGCGGACGCTGCCGCTGCCGACGCCCACACCCCTGGCACCACAGCAGAGCGCCGCAATCCAGACCGCTTTCAGTTCTGGCGTGGCAGTGACGCCCGACGGGATGCTGCTCTTCGCAGCCCCGACGCCTGCACCTACCGCAAGCCCGACGCCGTCACCTTAGCCGGGCCGCAGAACCGCCGATTTGTCAACACTCCCGCAACGCGAAGAGGGGACAGGGTGTTTGCCCTGTCCCCTCCTGTGCTTCTCCTGATCTGTCTGCCGCCAGGGCGACGCCTAACCCTGCACCTGCTTGAGCAGTTCCACCGTCTGGCGCACGCCCTCCAGCATCAGCCAGCGTGAACCCCAGTGCTCGACCGTCGCCACGCCCTCATAGCCGTCGGCGATCAGAGTCTCGAAGACCTTCTTGTAGCTGGTGTCTTCCCAGTCCCACACGGTCTCGATGTTCTTGAAGCGGTTCGGCTTCACGTGGACATGCTTCACGCGGTCCTTGATAAGCGGGTAGCCGACGTCGAAGGGGTGCTCCTCGAGCCTCGCCGCGTTGTTCACATCCCAGGCCACCATGAGGTTGTCGTTGGGTGTGATGGCGTCGATGATCCGGGCGATCTCCGCGCAGGTTCCCGAGCAGGTGCTTCCCTCGGCCTCGAAGCAGAAGTAGACGTCTTCGTCGATGGCCCGCTGCGCGATGGGGGACAGCCGGGTGGCGATCTCGTCGATCAGCTCGTCCAGATTCGGCCGGGGCAAGCTCTTGCGCGTCGGCGTCCAGAAGGCGAAGCCGCGAATGATGCGGGTGTTGAAGGTGTGCGCAAGCTCGCACATGCGGTCGAACCACTTCAGGTGGGTCTGGTGCTCCTCTTCGTTACCCAGGGAGAGCTTGCCCACCGGCGAGCCGATGATTGCGACCCGGGAATCGTAGCGGGCCAGAACCTCCTGAGCTCGCGCCACGTCCTCGTCGGTGCAGTTTTGCACGGCCCGCCCCCAGAGCCCACCACGAAGCTCGATGCAGTGGGCGCCGGCACGGGCGCACAAATCGACTTCTTCCTCGAAGTCGCTGGATACCTCGTCTGCGAATACGCCAACCTCAATCATGATGACACCTCAGGCTCACTATCAGTAGACCCCGTGCTCTTTCACAAGCTGCACGGCGTAACAGTAGTTCTCCCAGCTTACCGTCGGGGGAACGCTGTGGTCGGAGTGGAAGATGTAGCCGCCGCCCTCCATGGCCTTCGGCAGCTTCGACATTACCTCGTTGTAGACGTCCTCCTTCGTGCCGGAGAGTGCACGGACGTCGATGTTGCCGAAGAAGGTGATCTGGTTGCCGTAGAGGTCCTTGAGTTCGCGCACATCCTGCCCGCACTTGGCTTCCAGTGGCTGGATCGCATCGAAACCCACCTTGATGAAGCGCGGGATCAGCGACAGTATCCGCCCGCAGGAGTGGCAGATCAGCCGCTTGCCATGGGCCTTCATCCAGTCGGTAATGTGCTGGTGCGCGGGGAAGAGCAGCTCATCATACAAGGTCGGAGAGAACAGTGTCGAGTTCCGGTACCCGAGGTCGGTGTACATGAAGGTACCGTCCCAGTCGGCCCCGAGCTGCTCCAACAGATCGTATTGGGCGGTGATCAGGCGTGCGTAGGCCATGAAGCAGTCGGCGACCGTCTGCGGGTCGTCCATCATCATCTCAAAGATGCGCACCTGACCCCAGGTCGGCCAGGCACGCTCATAGGGGTCTGGATGACAGATGACCACGTACCGGTCAGTGGCCCGCGCGTCGGCGCACTGCTGCACGATGTCCTGTGCCCAGCGTTCGGTCGCGGGGGTAAGCCGGGGCGCATACTCATACCAGTCGTCGGCCGTCTTGATGAGGTGGTCCAGCCAGTGCGGGGTGTGGCCGGACTCCGTCTTGTGACGTTTCGCGGTCACACCATCGGCGTCAGTCACCGTTCGGTAGGTGTCGTCCTCGCCGACCACCTTCGTCTCCAGCCGGAAGGTGAGATTGGGGCCACCGATCTTGGCGAGGTCCATCCCGAAGTAGTCGACGACGTTCGCGCCCTGCGGGAGACCTTCGCGACGCCAACGCTCATAGGTCTCGCCCCAGGGACTCTCGTCCATGGCAACACGGTCGGGAATCCCGCCGGAGAGGATCGTAGCAACGCGCTCACGCGAGGTCATCGAGGCGGCCTCCAGTTGCAAGGTTGGCTAGGCAGTCAGAACCCTCTGAGGTTCCTCGGAGCGTACCGACAGACCTGCCCGGAGGCGCACCTTTCCTACCCAGAACCGCCGGAGGAGGAGCCGGTAGCCACACAGAGGCCCTTGACGCCCTCCGGTGCTGTAGTATCCTAAGAGGTTGTTGGATTGCGACTGCCCTTGCTGTGACGGTGGAGGACACGAATGGCCCGCACCAAGCCCGTGCGCCGGAGCCTACTTCTTGCTCTGCTGATCCTCATCCCTGTGGCCGCTCTGGCCGATGGCAAGCCCCGCGGCATGTCCATGGTCACCTCGATGCCCGGCTCCGGCTTTGGGATCAACGAGCGTGGACAGCTCGACCCTGGTGGTGCGACGACTCTCAATGTCCCACTGGGTTACACGCTCTCTGCCGGGCAGCAGCTTCTCGGTCTGTGGGGAGGGTCCGCCGGCGGAGAGGGCTTCAACCTCCAGGCAGGTCTCTCTCTCGGGATGCTGGGACCGGCGCAGGGGCTCTCCGTGACCGGTGTCTGGACGGACACCCATGACCCCGTCGCCTACCATGTGCAGAAGCAGTTGTGGGGCGAGACCGTCTCATGGCCTGCGCTGTCGGTGGGAGTCCTCGACGCGAACGAGGACTACGAGGGCGTCGGCCGCAGTTACTACCTCAGTGCCACCAAGCGTCTTGGCACGACCTCTTCCGCGCAGGCTGTACTCCGGGCTGCAGCACCGGCCTGGCCTCCGGGTCCCGTTCCACCCTCTGCGGGCGACCCAGCCAGTTGGGGTACGGCAGCTCTCTCCGGGCAGCGGCTCGGCGCAAGTGCGCTGTCCACTGCCTCCGACCGCCTGAGTATTCCCCTGAGCGCTCAGCCTCCAGTTCTCGACGGCATGCTGGGCACTGACTGGGAGGATGCGGCGCAGGTGCGGCTGACCCTCACGGAAGGCCAGTACCTGCTTCTGGGCGCCAAGCACACCGGTGGGACGCTGTATGTCGTGGCGGCTGTGCCCTCTGACCGGGGACTCACGCCGGGCAGTGAGGCGACAGTGTATCTCGAGACGCCCCGTTCGGCGAGCCGGACCCTCACCAGCCATCATCGAAGCTTCCGTCTCGTCTGGGGTCCCGACAAGGACGAGACGGTTCGCTATGCCGCGACCTCTCCGCAGGGACACTGGGACTACCGTCGCGTGGAAGCCGATGACCGTCGTCCACCTCTGCGCTTCACCGGCGTGGCCTCGGAATCCGGCGACGGCGCCTGGCGCTACCCGGTCTTCGAGTTCGCGATTCCTCTGTCCGAGATCAACGTGGCCGAGGGCGACGAGATCGGCTTTGCGGTAAGCGTCAGCCTTCCCGCCGAGAGTCCCAGGCCTCCACAGACCCGGTCCGAAGCCACCGACCTGGTACGCTGGCCTCTCGGGCGCACGGTCTACACCGGAGGCAACAGCAGCTCCTTCGGCTCGCACCCCGATCAGTGGGGCGACCTTGTGATGGGGCCCAGGACACGCGGCGAAGGGCGTCTTGGAGCTCCAGAGGTGGCGCAGGCCCCGGTCCTTGATGGACGACTGGCCGAAGACGAGTGGAAGGGTGCCGACTCCCGCACCTCGGAACTGGCCTCCGGCGTGAGCCAGACCCTCTATGTGCAGCGCTCTGCAAGCGACCTGTGCCTGGCACTGGTGTCCCGCAGTGATCTTGGCGCACAGCGCGATCAGGTCGTTGAGGCGTACCTCGATCCTGATGGTGACGAAGGCCTGTGGCCACGGCCAGACGACCTTCTCTTGCGCATCACCCAGGGCCAGCCGCCCAAACTCGAAGCCTTCCGCTGGAACGACGGTGCTCGACGCTGGGCCACCCGGGCTGAGGTCGACTTCGAGGCCGCAACCGCCTCGACCCCGACACGCGCCGGCTTCGAGAGCGTGACGGAGCTTGCGATCCCTCTGCACTACCTTCAGGCCCGCGCGGGATCCAGGACGCCGGCAGCACTTCGTGGCACACTGGGCCTTGGTGTCGAGACGCTTCTCACCACCAATCCGGCACGCGTCGCTCGCGCTGCGAACAGCAGGGAGAAGGGCGCCGGCCAGAGCACCTTCGTTACCCTTGGCTGGGGCACCGGCATCTATCACGACCGAGCGATGGGCGGCCTCTCGCATCCGGTTGGCAGCTTCCGGGGCACGGTCGAGTACGACGGCGACCAGTTGAACATGGGGCTGACCGGCGGGCTCTTCGGCTCGCGCAAGGCTCGGCTGACCGTGGGCTACAACGGGGTTAACAGCACGGCGGACGGTGGACCTCTGGTTGGCCTGTCCTTCACCGACCACTTCTGAGCGAGCTTGCCCGAGGCACCTTCAGACTGCGACGCGAACAACGCAGGCCCGGTGCGCGAACACCGGGCCTGTCGCGTGTCTACGACTCGAACCACTGGGTAGGCAGCTACTCCGCAGGGGCTCCCTGCGGACCACTCGCTCGCGCCAGGGCGGCCATCTCACTCGCCGCCAGCAGGAAGGCACCCACGCCGTACTCCTGCGTCATGCTCTCCTCCACACGCCCCGGGGAAGCTCCGACAGGCTGCACGTACCCGAGCCGTCCCTCCTCCCGGACGCAACTCACCAGTCCTCGCCAGGCCTTGAGCGTCGCCGGGAGATAGGTCGCGCGGTCCAGCACCCCGTGGTTGATCCCCCAGGCCAGCCCGAAGCAGAAGAAGCCGCTGCCGCTGGTCTCCGGCACCGGAACCTGCAACGGGTCGAGGAGACTCGGACGCCATAGCCCGTCCTCCTGCTGCAAGGTCACGAGCTTGCCCGCCATCCTCCGCAGGAGATCCTCGTACCTCGCACGACGCGGGTCCTCCTGAGGGAAGGTCTCAAGCAGCCGACACAGGCCGCCGATCACCCAGCCGTTGCCTCGTCCCCAGAACACCTTCTGACCATGCGGCGTGCGCCGCTTGAAGTACCCCGAATCCCGGTAGAGGAGGTTCTCCTGCGGGTCCAGGAGGTACTCCACGGTGTCCCACCACATGCTGTCCATCGCCGTTAGCCACGCGGGGTCCCCGGTGGCTGCGGAAAGCCTCGAGAGCGTTGCCGGGGCCATGAAGAGCGCGTCAGCCCACCACCATTCGTCACGCCCTCGCTCCAGCTCCTCGATCAGCGTGCGACAGGCGCGGAGGGTCCCCTCC
The DNA here is from genome assembly GCA_039679385.1 of Armatimonadia bacterium. Lineage (NCBI taxonomy): Bacteria > Bacillati > Armatimonadota > Armatimonadia > Armatimonadia bacterium. The sequence continues at coordinate 6,968 of JBDKVB010000062.1, forward strand.
AGCATCGTGGGGTCTCGCTCAGCGAGGTACGCGTCCAGGTACACGTGTCCGCAGCACAGGTTGTCGGCCCAGGCATCGCGCTTGCCCAGACGCCGACCGCCTCCGGGTGTCCAGTTGCGGGAGCGTCCCCAGCGCAGAACCGCCTGACGGTACCTATCCTCGCCGGTGGAGCGGTAGGCGGCCCACACCCCTGCATACAGGGTGGCACGCACCCACCCGTTGCTGTCGGGACGGTTTGTGGGAGGACGCCACAGGTTCAGCGCGTAGTCGCAGACTCGCTCGGCGACCGCGTTGACCTCCGCGGCCGTCGGCATCGCGGGTGGTTGCGTCAGGGGTGCAGGCTGAGCACGGCAGCCGAGACAGGACAAGAGTATCGTCAGGGTCGCAAGGGCGCAGTGGACCAGGAAACGCATGCCTTGGGCTCCTTGGCAGGTGAAGTCGCTACAGATGGCGTCAGGGCGTCCGGCGCACACTTCAGCTCCGGGTTCAGCGCCCCAGCCAGCCACCGTCGATGTTCAGAATCGTGCCATTCAGGTAGTCCGCCTGGGGTGAGGCCAGGTACAGACAGCCGCTGGCGATGTCCTCGGGCATGCCCCAACGGCCCTGCGGGATGCGGTCGAGGATGGCTTTGTTGCGGGCCTCGTCCTCGCGAATCTGCCGCGTGTTCTCGGTAACGATGTAGCCCGGGGCGATCGCGTTGACGTTGATCCGCAGCGGCGACCACTCATTCGCCAGTGCCTTGGTGATGCCGGCGACGCCGCTCTTGCTGGCCGTGTAGGCAGGCACAAGGATCCCGCCCTGGAAGGAGAGCAGGGAGGCGATGTTCACGATCTTCAGCCGGGCCTCCGGGGCCGCCTTTTCCATGCCTTCGTGAACCCACCAGCGAGCCACTGCCTGACTCAGGAAGAAGGTCGCGCTCAGATTCAGGCGCAGGACCGCGTTCCAGTCCTCCTCCGTCACTTCGAGCGCAGGGCGACGCAGGATCATCCCCGCGTCGTTGAGCAGGACATCGACGTGTCCATGGCGAGCGACGAGGTCGGCAACGAGTGCCCGCAAGTCTGCCGCGGTCGCCTCCAGCAGATCCACCCGAGCAGCTTCAAAGCTGCCACCGGCTGCCTCGACGGCACTCGCGGTCTCGGACTGGTCGCTCCGAGCTACGCCGATGACGGTGGCTCCCTCGCGACCGAAGGCGACGGCGGCGCCCTGGCCGATTCCGCGACTGGCGCCGGTGATGAGCACTACCTTGCCGCTGAAGGGCTTCGTCTCTTGTGACATGCAGCAACCACCTTCCGAATCAGCCGGCAGAACCGGCGAAGGCGCCCCTCAGTGACTGAGCGGCGCCTCTGTCAGTAGGATTGGGGTCAGCGCAGGCCCGCCACGGCCACGCCGTCCTGATCGTCGAAGTCCTGATTCTCGCCACCCATGGCCCACACGAAGGTGTAGTTGCGCGTCCCCACACCGGAATGGATCGACCAACTCGGTGACAGGACCACCTGCCGGTTGTGGACCACCAGGTGCCGGGTCTCCTCCGGCGCACCCATCAGATGGAAGACTGTGGCGTCTTCCTCGATGTCGAAGTACAGGTACACTTCGCTGCGCCGCTCGTGGGTGTGGGCAGGCATGGTGTTCCACACACTGCCTTCCTCAAGCTCCGTGAACCCCATGACAAGCTGGCAACTGGCGATCCCGGCCGGGTGGATGTACTTGCGGATGGTCCGCACGTTGCAGTCAGGCGTCACACCCAGGTGGACCGCTGCAGCCGTCGTCGAGTGGGCCTGAGTGGTCGGGTACTGAGCATGGGCCGGGTAGCTCACCAGGTAGTACATCGCCGGCTTCGCCCGCACCTCACTCGAGAAGGTGATCTCCCGGCTGCCGCGGCCGATGTACAGACCGTCGCGGTTGTCCATGGCGAAGGTCTTGCCGTCGACGACGATCCTCCCCGGGCCGCCGACGTTGAGCACCCCGATCTCACGGCGCTGGGCGAAGAACTCCGAGGCAATCTCCTTCGAGGTGCCCAGGCTCAGCGGCTCCTTCACGGGGACGGCCGAGCCGACGATGGCCCGGTCGACCTCCACGTAGACCAACTGCAGCTCCCCGGGCGCGAAGAGGTCCTCGATCAGGAAGGTCTCGCGCAACTCGGCGGTGGTCATGCGCTGGAAGCGTGTCTTGTCGGGAAGATAGCGCACCTGCATGGCAGAAGACGTCCTTTCCGTACGGGAGGCTTCCGGGTGGTCTACCCGGCGCCGAGAGTGATCTTGAGGGGTGAGGCAAGGCGCTGCGCGAATCGCGCCAGGTACAGGTTCCAGTCCTCGGCGGAGGCGAAGTCGCCGCTCTTGTCCCAGCCTGCACCGGCCCAGTAGCTCACCGGTTTGCCTGGCGTCGCCGTCACCACCGCCAGGGCATGACCGGCTTCCTGCTTCATCTGCCTGAGCGTAGCCGGGTCCAGAACAGCACCGGTACCGAGGTTCCCGTTGTTGCCGCTGCACTTCTCCCACACACTCATCCAGCCCTCCAGGGGCTTCAGGGCGACCGCTGCGTCCGCCGCATGGACCTGAACACCAAGGGCGATGTCCAGCTCCGGCAGCGGCTTGTCGGGCAGGAAGATGCTCTCGAAGTGGCTCAAGTTCTGTCCCGCGTCGAGGGTGACGCGTTTCACCTCGGAGACCTTGACGCCGTCGACCTCCCAGGGCAGGTAAGTGAGGATGAAGCTCACCCGCACCGGTCCGGCGGCGAGGACCTTCCAGCTTCGGAAGTTGCGTGAGGTGACGAGCTTGCCGTCGCGGTAGACGCCCAGACCGCCGGCCCCACGACCCTTGCCGACCGTATACAGGTCGCAGCCCTCGCCATGGTCGGTGTGGTAGTCGCCCGACTTGTACCACTTGTCGATAACCAGTTCGCGCGTCCGCTTGCACCATACATCGACGCCGCTGCTGGTGAGGGGTTCAGCCTTGTCGGTCTCCAGCGCCGCACCGTACATGCGGTGTGCGATGCGGTCGTTCTCCCAGGCGAAGTCGTCCTTGCGCTCCGGAACGAACCGCCCGAAGGCTCGCACCGGGAACTGCGTACCCGGCCCCTCGAGCGTCGCAAGGATGAAGGCCCTGGTCTCCTTTGGTGCGAAGTCGGCCTGGAAGAGGAACTCGTCCGGCGTACCGTTGGCGTCGCTATCTACCGCCTGGCAAGGGATCTCCTTGCCGGAGGCCTTGTCACGAACCTGCAGCCGATCGGCCTGCGCCTGGGGCAAGGCGGCTACCAGATCCTGCCACGGAAGGCTGATCGTCTCCGAAGGCCGCGCCAGGTCGAGGCCATTGGCGACTGTGACCGAGACCTCTGCGCTCCAGGCAACGCTCAGAAAGCCCGCAGCAAGGCCTAGGGTCGTCAGGAACGTTGCGACAAAGCATCTAGGATTGGTCTTCATGGGTATTGCTCTCCTCCTCTGGTGCAGGAAGGTCGATCTTAACAGGCTCCATCTGCGGCACAAGGATGTGGATGACGAGCAGGGCCAGCAGGTAGGCGCTGCCTGCGATGCAGAAGATCGGCATGTAGCTACCCACCCTCTGCAGGATCACGCCGATGGTTGCCGAGAGCACCATGCCACCGACAGCCCCGGCCATGCCGCCGATGCCGACCACCGACCCTACAGCCCGGCGCGGGAAGGTGTCCGATACCAGCGTGAAGATGTTCGCCGACCAGCCCTGGTGCGCCGAAGCAGCGACGGCAATCAGAAACACTGCGGTCCACAGGTCTTTGGTCATCCCGGCGAAGGTCACCGGCACTACCAGCGAAGCGCACACGAGCATGGCGGTCTTGCGGGCGGCATTGACGCTCCACCCACGCTTCAGAAGATTGGAAGAGAACCAGCCGCCGGCGATGCTCCCCACATCCGCCATCAGGTAGATGGTGATCAGCGGCAGGCTCACCTTCGACAGCGAGATCCCGAAGTTCTTGTCCAGGAACTTGGCCGTCCAGTACAGGTAGAACCACCAGACTGCATCCGGCAGGAACTTCCCGACGATGAAGGCCCAGGTCTGTCGGTAGCCCAGCAGCGGCAGCCAGGGGACCTTCGTAGACGGCTCCGCGGCGTCCTGCATGATGTAGTCGAGTTCGGGCTTCGAGAGCCGAGGGTGCTCGTGCGGGCGATGGTAGATGCGATGCCAGAACAGCAGCCAGATCATGCCAATGGCGCCGGTGGCGTAGAAGGCTTTTTGCCAACCCCAGTTCAGCGTGATCCAGGGGACAGCGAGAGGTGCGACGATCGCCCCCACGTTAGCCCCGGCGTTGAAGATGCCCGTGGCCAGCGCCCGCTCACGTCTGGGAAACCACTCCGCCACCGTCTTGATAGCCGCCGGGAAGTTGCCGGATTCACCCAACCCCAGGCTGAAGCGAGCGGCGGCGAAGCCCGTTACCGACCGGGCGAGACCGTGCGCCATGGCCGCGAGGCTCCAGATGGCCAGCGAGATCGAGTACCCCAGGCGCGTGCCGATGCGGTCAATGATGCCGCCGGCCAGCAGCATACCGATCGCATAGGCGAGCTGGAAGCAGAGAACGATCTTGGCATACTGGGCTTCGTTCCAGCCGATCTCCTTGCCCAGCGTCGGGGCGAGGATGCCGATGACCTGCCGGTCCATGTAGTTGATCGTTG
>JBDKVB010000063.1 GCA_039679385.1 Armatimonadia bacterium
AGCTTGAGGACATCCTTGCGCGCCCGACCGCAGCGACGGCACAGGACTGGGCGCGAATCCGCCCGGACGCCCTCAAGCTGGCCGAGGAGGTCACGGCCTTGCGGGCCGCGAGCCTGCGCCTGCGTGCCTGGACGGTGTGGGGCGGCAAGACCGCGCCGGGTGTGAGCTTCGGCCTGGCGACCGCCCCGGCGATGGTCAAGGTGCGGCGTGACGGTCAGGACTTCGCCGGAGAGGTGGCACCGGAGCTGTCGCTATCTGCGGCCCGCAACGAGTCCGAGGGCGCCCAGGTGGTTGTCGTGTCCCTAACAGATCGTCTCCTCGACGTGCAGGCCGAGGTGGGAGAGCTGCAGGGGCCGGGTGGCGCGAAGCTCGCTGCCGGGAATGTCAAGCTGGGCCTGGTGGGATACGTCACGACGAGCAAGCCAGGCTACCGGACCGCCTACGTGGGCGACTGGCCCGACCCGATCCTGCCCTACAAGCCCTTCAGCCTCAAGGCCGGCGAGGTGCAGCCGCTGTGGGTGCGCCTGTACGTTCCGACGGGCACGCCGGCGGGTGACTATTCGGGCGTGATCACGGTCACCTCGGGACAGGAGCGCCGCGAGATGCGGCTCAAGCTCCACGTGTTCGACTTCGACCTGCCCCGGCGTCAGCACCTGGCGACGCCCTTCGGCTGCGACCCCTCCAGCTTGTCGCGGTGGTACACGGGCAGCGCCGACTACGAGGCCAAGATGCCCGTGGAGGTATGGCAGCGATGGAACCGGTTCCTCCTCGACTACCGCCTGACACCCACGCGCGTTGGCAGTTCCTATGTGAAGCGAGGTGTCGACGACCGCGGGCAGGTGACCTGGGACTACTCGATCACCGACCGCTGCATCGCTGACATCGCCGACCGCCTGCCACTCTCCGGCGTGGCAATGGCCGGGATCGGCTCCGTGGGCTGGTCGGCGATCTGGGGTGTCACCGTGAAGGCCGAAGGTGGCGCTCACAGCGGCCAGACCTGCGGGCGCGTGAGCTGGGCGAAGACCGACCACTGGCAGTCCCTCAGCCGTCCCATGCCCGGACAGGTCGTGGCTGAGCGCGGGTTCAAGTCCTTCCGGTTCTGGATCCGCGCCCTGGACTCCGCCTCGGCCGACCAGACCCTTGCCGCCTTCACTAACGGCTTTCCCACGCGCTTCGTCACTTCCTTCAAGGTTGGCGGCACCGACTGGCATGAGGTGCGGCTGCCGCTGGAGCAGTTCCACAACAACGCCACGGGCGCAGTCATGACCCCGGAGGACATCAAGTCCTGCGGCGACTTCCAGTTTGTGATTGGCAAGGCGGAGAAGCCGGTTGCTTTCCTTCTGGATGACGTGGTCGCGGAGTGCCGCGACGGGGACGTCGTGTTGGACGACTTCGAGGAGGCCACCCAGGTGGCACGCCTGAAGGCCGAGATGGGCGGCCAGCTTCAGCACTGGCAGGACAAGGGCTGGTTCCCGCTGGGCCATGTGTACGCCAAGGATGAGATTCAGCCGGCGGAGTATGAGCAACTGCTGCCGCTCTATCGTCGGGCCCTGGAGGCTTTCCCCGGCGCACCCTTGATGCAGACCTACTACATGAACCGTGCCCCTCAGGATTTGGTGGGCGTGGTCAAAACCTGGTGCGCCATCACCTCCGTCTACGATGACGACTTCCTCAGCGCCCGGCGCAAGGCAGGCGAGCAGACCTGGCTGTATGTCTGCTGCGGCCCCCAGCCGCCCTTCGCGAACTTCTTCATCGACCAGCCCGGCGTGGATCACCGCGTGCTGTTCTGGCAGACTTGGCAGAAACAGTGCACCGGCCTGCTATACTGGGAGACGAACTACTGGCACGGGATGATGCCGGCGGCCGCCGAGGATCCTCACTGGCCCGAGGTGCCCTGGGATCAGGCGCAGGTCGCCACGTACAAGGAGTTCAAGGTCAACGGAGACGGCTTTCTGATCTACCCGGGGCCGAACTGGGAGCCGTGGCCCTCGGTGCGCCTGGAGAACATCCGCGACGGCATCGAGGATTACGAGTACCTGTGGTTGCTGCGAGAGCGCGACCCCGGAAACAAGTTGCTACAGGTCGGTGATGACATTTCCCGGGACTTCACGCATTTCACGAAGGCCCCGCAGGTCCTCCAGCAGCGCCGCCTTGCCGTCGCCCAGGCTCTGGAGAAGCTCTCGCCGCGGTAGAATCGGCCACGGCACGACAGGGGGTATCGGAAATGGTTGTACGGCAGAGGCTCACTTAAAGAGAAGAAGGGGCTTGACGATTGGCCTGCAAAAAGTGTAATCTAAGATGCGCAATAATACGGAGCAATCCGTACCGAGCTGAGCGCCAGATCTCAGATCGTCAGTCAGCAGCACTCTCTTTATGGTAATGCTGACAGAGAATGGGACCGGCCAGCGAAAGAGGAGAGTGCTGTACATATGGCAACAGGCAAAGTCAAGTGGTTCAACGACACAAAGGGTTTCGGTTTCATCGAGGTCGACGGCGGCGGCGACGACGTCTTCGTCCACTTCTCGGCGATTTCCGGTGAGGGCTACCGAACCTTGGCTGAGGGTGCCGCAGTGGAGTTCGAGATCGTCAAGGACGCCAAGGGCCCCCGGGCGGACAACGTTCGCCTTCTGTAGTCGCGAACTAGGAACCAAAGAAACGGCCCGGATCATCGATCCGGGCCGTTTCCTTTTCCAGGGCTTGCTGACGGGCGCCGCGTCCATCATGAGGCGGGCTAGAGGCCGCCGATGCTGCGGCCGCCGTCGATCGTGTAGTTCTGCCCGGTGATGAAGGCCGCCTTGTCGGAGCACAGGTACAGGATGAGGTCCACGATCTCGATCGGCTCTGCCGCCCTGCCGAGGCGCGTCTTCATGTTGGCCATCGCCGCGCGCGTTAGTACTGGTCCGGGCGACACACAGCAAGCACGCACGCCATGGGGTGCGCCGTAGAGCGCGAGCGACTTCGTGAGGCCGATCATGCCGGCTTTGGAGGCGCCGTACTCGATCGCGCAGGAGCCGGTCACGCCGTCAACGGAGCCCAGATTGATGATGACGCCCTTGCCCCGCTCGATCATGTGGCCGAGGACGGCACGGGCGAAGTAGATCGGGCCGCGGAAGTTCACGTCAATGCCCCAGTCAATGACCTCCAGGTCGAGGTCCGGGAAGCCCTCCGAACGCCCCCACACTCGCGCAGCCGCACCCCCCGCGAAGTTGATAAGGATGTCGATGCCGCCGTAGGTCTCGATCGCCAGCGCCACGGCAGCTTTGACCTGCTCGTAGTCGCGGACGTCGACGACGGCGGGCGTCGCCTCGCCACCCCCTTCGCGGATGCCTGCGACGACAGCCTCGGCGGCCTCCCTGTTAACGTCCACTACTACGACTCTTGCGCCCTGCTCGGCCAGCTTCTCCGAGGCGAGCTTCCCCATGCCCGAGCCTGCCCCTGTTATGATCGCTGTTCGGTTCTCAAACTCCATGGTGGGCACCATCCAGGTTTGTGGTGTGACGGGTCAGCACTTCATGCTAAGTGTGCGGCCGCCGTCGATGATGTAGTTCTGTCCAGTGATGAAGTCGGCCTCATCGGGAGCGGGGAATGCTACGAGGTTCGCGACCACGACAGCAGTCTTGCCGTGAAGCTCCATGCGCCAAGACCTCCTGAGCAGAGGGTGTGGCCGTGTCTCTCGATTGTGCGGGGTGTGCGCTGGAGGAGGCGCACACCCCGGAGTCTGTCCTCGCCTCAGTAGATCGCCGGGTTCTGACGCTGACATTCCTCGATGACGGCGATCTGACGACGCACCTGGGCCGGTGTGACCTCAAGCGGAGCCCCGGTGGTGAGCGTGTTGTAGACCATCTGATAGAGGCGCCCGGTCGGCGGCAGGCCGGCCGGCGAGTCCTCCGGCGTCCAGCTCTCCGTGTACCAGATCAGTTCCTCGCCGCAGTAGGCGGGCTGGCCATCCGGCTTGCAGAGCGGCACCTCGATCAGGTGCTGCTGCGGCGCCTCCTCGGGCTTGAAGTACTTCCACTCCAGGCCCTTCCCCGCTGCGCGCATTCCGCCCTGAGTTCCATAGATGGCGTAGCTGCCGGGGCCATAGGGGCAGCAGGAGGAGATCTCCAGGTCGATCGTCGGGTGCCCCTCGCCGCCGAGCATCAACTTCACGTGGTCCTCGGCGTCGCCGTAGGTGTTGGCGCGGTCCATGCGGCAGCACACCTCGGGCATGCCTTCGCCGAAGAGTTGTAGCGCCTGATCGAGGGGATGCGGGCCGGTGTTGAGCAGGCTCCCTCCGTTGAACTTCTGCAAGGTCTGCCAGTCCCAGCGACGCCCGAAGTGGTTCCAGGCCATGTTGATCTGCACGATGCGGCCCAGGACTCCGGAGGCGATGATCTCCTGCACCTTGAGGAAGATCGGGGTGTAGCGGGACTGCTGGAAGATGGCCAGCACCTTGCCGGAGCGCTCGGCGGCGGCGACCAGGTCGTCGACCTCGGCGGCCCTGTGCGCCAGAGGCTTCTCACACAGGACATTGAACCCGGCGTCGAGGAACTCACGGGTAACGGGAACGTGCAGATGACTGGGGGTCGAGTTGACGATGAGGTCCAGGTCGTCGCGGGCCATCAGCTCGTGGTAGTCGGCGACCGCCTCACAGCCGAACTCCTCGACGGCGCGCTTGCGGCGGTCCTCCAGCAGGTCTGCTACGGCGACGATCTTGAAATGCTCGGAGGCTGTACGAAGATAGGCACCGTGGATGTCGCGGCCGCTGCGGCCCTGTCCGACGATGGCAAGGTTGAGCACTTTCATCGTGCGCGGCTCCTTCGTTCGTTATCTGTGTGCAGGGGCTCGGAGGGCAATCCTGCGAACCTTCGCAGGCGAAGTGCCCGGCCCAGGTGCCTCGCCGCAGTGACCAGTTGGGACGCGAACCTCCGGCGGAGCCTTCGTAGAGCCGGACGAAGCGAGAGTAGCCCGACTGGGGCACGGCGTCAAGGGAGGACTGGGACCACGTCTGCGATTGGCAAGGGCAGGAAAGCGCAAGCCCTCGAAGAAGAAGGGGCAGTACAAGATGCGACCACAGGTCCTTGCCGGGGGCTTCACCGGGCACAGGGAGGCAAGCGACGTCGATACGGGAGGCAAGGATGCCGCGAGTCTGCACGGCCGCACTGTTGACGGTTCTGCTGGGTACCTGCGCCGGCGCCTGGGCTCAGGAAGGACTGCTGCTGCACTACGCGCTCGATGAGGGGTCCGGAGGCGTAGCCACCGACACCTCGGGCAACAGACTGGACGGCACCGTGGCTGCTGCCTGGATCGACTCGCCCTCGGGCAACGCCTTGTCCCTCGATGGTCAGTCGAAGAGCATCGTGCGGGTGCAGGTTCCGCCTGCCTTGCGCTTCGGCAAGGACTCATGGACCTTCAGTGCATGGCTCAAGCCCACGCAGTTCTCCATTGAAGACCGCCAGAACCAGCGGCGCCTCTTCTCCTTCGGCACCTTCCCCGACAACAACCTGGTCATCGACCTGACCAGCTCCGGGCAGCTCACCTACTACTTTTGCTACCGCAGGGAGGACGGCACCATCGCCTCCTCCGGTGGCAGTGCGGGGGCGTCGCTGAAGCTTGGTGAATGGGCCTACGTGGCGTTGGTGTGTGATCGCACCAACGGGCGTGTGGAGCCCTACCTCAACGGATTCAGCCAGGGAGCGACGGACCTTGCGCCGGGCTTTGCGGGCGACTTCTCCCTGAACGGTGAGCTGACACTCGGCAGCGGCTGGCACAACTACTGGGGCCTGATGGATGAGGTGCGCATCTACCGCCGGGCGCTCCCCAGAGCGGAGATCAAGGCCGAATTCGCGCGCCTGAAGGACACCTTCGGGGCCATCGAATCACCTGAAGCGATTGCCGCAGAGAAGAGGGAAGCCCTGATGGAGACCTTCGCGAGGACCCATGAGGCCTGGGCCGCCGGTGACTTCGCAGCCGTCCGCGCCGCTTGTGTGCCGGTCCTGGGTTCGACTGATGCCCCTGACGCTCTGCGCAGCTATGCCCACCTACGAATCGCCCAGAGCTACCTTGCGGAAGGCAAGCCGGAACCTGCCCGAACCGAGTACGCCAAGATAGCGGGCACTGAGGGCTACCCCGAGGTGCATCGCGCCGAAGCTCAGCGACGGGTGGCGGAGCTTGACCGCGTCGCCCAGGGACTTCCGGCCCGCGATCCGACAGCCTCACGCACCCTTGTGCCGCGCGTGACGGACTTCGCTGCCGAGGTCTTCGTCTCACCGCAGGGGAGCGACGCCGGCGATGGCACCGCGGCGCATCCGGTGGCCAGTCTCGCCCATGCCCGCGACCTCGTCCGACAGCTCAAGGCCCAGGGCATCCACGGGCCGATAGCCGTCAACGTGCTGCCCGGCGAGTACCCCGTGAGCAAGACGCTGGAGCTCACCCTCCAGGATTCGGGTTCGCCTGATGCCCCGGTCGTGTATCGGGCCACCGAGCCCGGCAAGGCGGTCTTCTACGGCGGGACGCGGATCAGCGGCTTCCAGCCGGTGACGGACACGGCCACTCTGGAGCGACTTCCGCAAGAGGCCCGGGGCAAGGTGCTGCGCTGTGATCTGCGCGCCCAGGGCATCACCGACTACGGGCAGCTTGCGGTTCGCGGGTACGGCCAGCCACCGGCGCCGCCGACGCTGGAGCTGTTTGTGGACGGCAAGCCGATGCCCATCGCCCGCTGGCCCAATGCGGGTTTCGTGGGCATCGGCAAGCTCCTCGAGCCAGGATCCAGGGCGGAGAGGAAGCCATCGGTCTTCGAGTACCTCGATGATCGCCACGCTCGCTGGACCCAGGCCGAGGACGCCTGGCTGTTCGGCTACTTCCGCTACCTGTGGGCCGACGCCACCATCAAGGTCTCGAAGATCGACCCGGCGGCGCACACTGTGACCTGTGATGAGGCGTATCAGTATGGGCGCCCGGGCATGGACACGGGCCAGGGCATCCAGTACTACGCCTTCAACCTTCTGGAGGAGATCGACCAGCCGGGCGAGTGGTACCTGGACCGCAAGGCCGGTGTGCTGTACCTGTACCCGCCTGTGGACCTGAGCAAGGCCACCGTGGAGATCGGCATGATGTCGCTGCCGATGGTGACGGCGGACAAGGCCACTGACCTGCGCTTCGAGGGTCTGACCTTCGACCTGGGGCGCTCCAATGGCCTGGTGCTCACCGACTGCAGTCGCTGCCTGGTTGCCCGCTGCACTGTGAGCCGCATGGCCGGCAACGGCATCACGATCAGGGGCGGCGAGTCCGACGGACTGGTGGGCTGCGACATCCACACCCTTGGTCGTCGGGCGACCGAGGTGATCGGGGGCGACCGGAACACGCTTACGCCAGGTCGGCACTTCGTGGAGAACTGCAACATACACAGCTTCGGGCGCATCGACCGCACCTATACCCCGGCCATCCAGCTTGAGGGTGTGGGCAACCGCGTAGCGCACAACCTCATGTACGACGGCCCGAGCAGTGTCATGCGCATCGAGGGCAACGACCACGTCATCGAGTACAACGAGGTGTACAACGCTGTGCGCGAGTCGGATGACCAGGGCGCCATGGAGTTGTACGGCAATCCGACGTATCGCGGTGTGGTGTTCCGCTACAACCGCTTCACCAACTGCGGGAAGGCCGGCGTTGGTGCGGCGGTGCACGGTCAGGCGGCCATACGCCTTGATGACGCCATCAGCGGGATGCTCATCTACGGCAACGTGTTCGTCCGCAGCGCCAACGGCAACTTCGGCGGAGTGCAGATCAACAGCGGGCGCGACAACGTCATAGACAACAACCTGTTCGTGGACTGCAAGCAGGGCATCAGCGGCGGCTGGAGCGGCGGCAACAACGTCTGGCGGCAGATTGCGGAGAAGAAGCAGCCGGCCGCCGTCATCATGAGCGACCTGTACCTGCAGCGCTATCCGCAGATCGCGACGATGATGGAGGACCCCGGCATCAACCACGTGTGGCGCAATGTGTTCTTCCGCTGCGGGGCGATGGTTACCGGCAACCGTCGCAACCTGGACCTCGTGGAGAACGGAGTCTTTGCCGAGGAAGACCCCGGTTTCGTGGATGCCGCGAAGGATGACTATCGGCTGAAGCCTGGTGCGTCGCTGTTCGCAACGGTTGGATTCGAGCCGATTCCGCGGGACGAGATTGGCCTGTACCCCGACGTCTACCGGGCCAGTTGGCCGGTGGTGACGACGCCCGAACCAGTACCCGACTGGCGGCCGAAGCCGAAGACGGGGCAGTGAGCACAGAGCCCTGCAGGCGGCGATACCGTCGGTCGGCTCTCAACCCCTCTGGGAGGTGCGGTAGGCCATGCGAACCCTCTGCCTCGCGGTCCTTTTGTGTGCGCCTTGCGTTGTGCGGGCTGACGATCCGCCGCGCGTTGCCGGTCTCTGTGTCGTGGCGCCTGCGATTGTGGCCGTCTCGATCGACGCCGGGCGCGTGGAACTGGGTGACCAGGTTCCCTACGTGCCGCAACAGGGCGATCGGAAGCTGGCCGGACAGGGCGGCAAAGGTGGCTGGCTCCAGCGTGGCGGCAAGACCATCGGCGGCTTCGTGGGACCGAAGGGCGACGTGGTGCAGCTCTTCGATCGCCTGCTCGGAGAGCCCCTGGACACGAATTGGGCCGACCAACGCGCCTCCTACGCTCTGTCCTCTACTGATGACCCCACTTACCGCGAGCCCGTGCAGCCCCTGAAGGTCACGCGCAAGAGCAAGCCCAGCGGACTGGCCCGCACCGCCGGCTGGGAGTTCAAGGCGCCGGTGAGGCATGTGCTGTACCTGACCTTGCCGCAGCCGCTCCAGACGGGGAAGCACTACAGCCTGCGCTTCGCGGGAGACCGCCTGCCCGCAGTGGAGTTCACGCACGATCCTGCCACGCGTACCACCGAGGCCCTGCACGTTACGCAGATTGGCTTCCGGCCTGACGACCCCGTCAAGTTGGCCTTCCTCTCCTGCTGGACGGGCGCCGGAGGCCTGGAGTACCAGGTCGGCACTCCCTTCCGCGTGGTAGAGGACGCCGGCGGAGCGGTGGTTGCTCAGGGACAGGTGGCGCTCTCTCGTGCTGCGGAGGAGCCGGAGGACGTCTACAGGCGCAACTACAACGGGGTGAACGTGTACGTCCTGGACTTCTCCCAGTTGACGCGTGCGGGACGCTACCGCGTGGTGCTGGAAGGTATCGGGTGCTCTGAGCCCTTCGAGATCGGCGCCGAGGTCTGGCGCAAGGCCTTCCTCGTCTCTGCCCGCGGCTTCTACCATCAGCGCAGCGGCATCGCCCTGGGGCCACCCTACAGCGACTACCGTCGACCTCGCTGCTTCCGTCCAGAGGACGGGATGACGGTCTACGCCTCGACGTGCTCGCTCATGGACAGCGGTAACGGCCTCAACGCGAAGGGCACCGACAGGAACAACTTCGGGAATCTGGTGGCGGGCAAGACGGACGAGATCGTCCCCAACGCCTGGGGCGGGTACTTCGACGCCGGTGACTGGGACCGGCGCATCCAGCACTTGGAGGCGACCCGGCTGCTGCTGGAGTTGGTCGACGAGTTCCCCCAGTTCGCCGCCTCGGCCGGGCTCAACCTTCCGGAGTCCGGCAGCGGCCTCCCCGACCTGGTCAGCGAGAGCCTGTGGAACCTGGACTGCTATCGCCGGATGCAGAGGGCTGACGGCAGTATCCGCGGGGGCATCGAGTCCTCGGAGCACCCGGTTTTCGGCGAGGCAAGCTGGCAGGAGTCCCTCACGGTGATGGCCTACGCTCCCGATCCGTGGTCCAGCTACCTCTATGCCGGTGTGGCGGCAAGGGCGGCCTGGGTGCTGAATCGCCTGAACCCGGATCTGTCGCAGACCTACCGGGCCAGCGCCCTGCGAGCCATGGAGTGGGCTGAGAAGCAGTGGGTTGCGAGCGGTGGCCAAGGCCTGCCCTTCCAGGTGCGCGACGAGAGGAACCTGGCGGCCCTGGAGCTGTTCCGCCTCACCGGTGAGAGCCGCTGGCACGCGGTGTTCCTGGAGCAGACGGTCTTCACCGACCCCAGCGCTGTCCTCTGCATCTGGAAGAAGCACGACCAGCGCGATGCAGCCTTCCTGTATGCGACTCTGCAGCGCGAGCGGATGGACGAGAAGGTGCGGGCTAACTGTCGCGCAGCGATCCTGCGTGCGGCAGACGTGTCCGCCCAGGTGTCGGCGACCTCCGGCTTCGGGTGGTCGAAGACCCTTGACCAGTGGCAGCCGGTGAGTTGGGGACTGCTCGGGTTCCCGCAGGCGGTGCCCCTCGTGCGGGCACACCGTCTGACCGGCGACCCGAAGTACCTGACTGCGGCGGTCCGTGCTGCGCAGTACGCGGCAGGCGCGAACCCGATGAACCTGTGCATGACCACGGGAGTGGGGCTGCACTGGCCGCAGAACCCGCTGGTGGTGGATGCCCGCGTCAGCCACTCCGCATCGCCGCCGGGCATCACGGTCTTCGGCCCGAAGGACACCCGCGGCACCGAGAACCAGTTCCTGCTCAAGCCCCTGCGGGCGACCTTCCAGCCGCCGCCGGAGGAGTGGCCGACGACCGAGGCGTACTTCGACCTCTACCTGTACCCGGAGATCAACGAGTTCACGGTGAACAGCACGATGGGCCCCAATGCCTACGTCTGGGGCTATCTGGCAGCACGACCGTGAAGGCGCGGCACAGAGCCTCAGACAAGGGACGGCCGGTAGCCGGAAGGTAGGCTCCAGACTGCCGGAGGGTGAGTGACGGATATGGTGGACCGCAGAGCCAGAGACGAGCTAGTCGCCGTGATCGAGCGCTACCTGAACGACGAGATCCTGGCCTTCGAGTTCGCTGACGCCACCGAGAAGGCTGCCAAGGGGTCGGAGGACCGATCGGTCTGGGAAGTGGTGTTCTGGCTCTGGTTCACCTACGATGATCTCACCAACCACAAGGTGATAGCCAGCAAGTCGCTATGGGACTGGTTCCAGCGGCTGCTGCTCCTCCTGAAGTCGGACGGCGAGATCGTGCTGACCCGTCGACGGGAATGGACCCGGCGACAGGCGTGGGCCGCTTGCGGCGTCGTGGCCTTCGTCGCCAGCACCTTCGCGACGGGGTTCACGTCACTGCTCCTCCTCCCGTGTGCACTGCTTGGCTGCCTGGCGCTGGTGCTGAACCGGTGGCAGCGTCGCGACGAGAAGGCTCGTACCGGCGACTCCGAGATTCTCTTCCCCTTCGCATCGGTAGGCGAGATGCTGGCGGTCCGCAGGAGTGTGTCCGGCTTCCGCAAGTGTCGGTACCCGAGCCGATTGGAGAAGCGCCGCCTCCGAGGTGACTTTCTGGATCTCGGCCTCGTGATCCGGACCTTCCCGCTGATTCTCGTGTTCTCGCCCCTGGTGCTCTTGCTGCAGTCCTTCCCCGAGAAGGCCTCCGAGTGCCGCGTCGCTATCACCGCTCCCTAGGACGAAGGTCCAGTAGGCACGCTTCGGAGCCGCCGCTACACTGGTACCGTTCAGGTGGAGCGCGGGGCCTTCGACCGCGTCTGCTTGCCGATGACCTGAGGTTCTCGACGCCGTCGCCCGGCAAGACTGCCACGGGGAGCGATAGGATGAAGACCGCTATCGGCTCATCAAGAAACAGGCGCAGTGCGGGCAACTGGTGTGGCCCTATCCAGACGGCGTTCCTGCCCGCAGTGATCCTGCTGTTGGCCTCGACGGTGCTCGCAGAGCAGACTGGAACGGGGAGTGACCCGGCCGCAGTCCCTCCGCCGGCCGAAGCCCCGAAGGAGGCGCCTCCGCCTCTACCGCCAGGCTACTCGAGTATCCCGCAGCCCCCGCTGGATATACCGACCGCCCAGATAGTGCCGAAGAAGGGCGGCATGCCGGGCGAGTTGGTCATTGCGCCGGTGCCCTTCTCCAACCCCACCTTCGAGTCGGGTCTTGGTCTGGGAGTCGGGTACATCTACAAGCCTGATCGCAAGGACAAGGTCTCGCCACCCAGCATCGTGGGCATCGGAGGCCTCTACACGGAGAACGGTAGCTGGGGCGTCGGCGCCCTGGGCAAGTACTACCTCCAGGAGGACAGGCTCAGGCTCGCCGGTCTCGTGGCCTACGCGGATGTCGGCTTCAAGTTCTTCGGCATCGGACAGGATGCAGGCGAGAGAGGCCTGTATGTCGACCTGGCCGAGAAGCTCGACCTGATCCTCGTGCAGGCGCTCCGTCGGGTGAAGCCCAACACCTTCGCCGGTGTGCGTCTCGAGTACATCAGGGGAGAGTTCAGTGTGACGTTGCCCGGGACGCACATCCCCGATGATATCTCCATGCCGACCCCGGGGTTCACGGCGCAGACAGTCGGCATCGGCCTGCGCTGTCAGTACGACACCCGAGACAACAGCTTCGCGCCCGTGAGAGGCGTCTACATCGACCTGGGTATCGACGCCTTCGATGACCTCTGGGGCAGCGACTATGACTACCAGGCCTTCGAGGTCGCGCTGAACCGCTACCTGTCGCTGAGCAAGAACGAAGTTGTGGCGGTGCGAGGCTATGGGCGCTTTACAGCCGGGGATGTTCCCTTCTGGGGGATGAGCTGCTTCGGCATGCACAATGACCTGAGAGGCTACACCAGCGGCCAGTACCGGGACCGGCACATGATCGCGACCCAGGCTGAGTACCGGCGTCAGCTCACCAAGAAAGTCGGGACCGTCTTCTTCGCTGGGATTGGTGCGGTAGCTCCCGGCATCGATGACTTCAACATCGACGACAGGTTGACGAGCTTCGGGCTCGGAGTGCGGTACAGGCTCACTCCGCTGACGCCGCTGAACTACAGCATCGACTGGGCCTACGCCGAGGGCGACAACTCACTAATCTTCTCGGTCGGCGAAGCCTTCTGAGGACTTCGAAGGAACGCCTTCGGGCGAAAGGGAGGCTCGTGATGCAGTCCGGCAAGTCTCTCCTGGTGCTACTGGTGCTGTGCAGCCTGATTGGCCTCGCCGGCTGCGGCGGTGCGGAACACAAGGACTCCGACGGGGAGGTACCGCACACCACCCTCGGAGTGGTGCCCGCACCGGTGGGCGATGGAGTCCTCTTCGCGAGGACCAGCGGCGTGGCCAACCTCGACCTCTACCTCGCTCACCTCGGGGCAACGGGGCAGAAGATACTGGCCGGCGATCCGCGCAACGACCTGCAGCCGGCATGGTCTCCGGACGCTCAGAAGGTCGTCTTTACCAGCTTCCGCGACGGCCAGGCGGACATCTTCATAATGAGCGCGACCGGCACCGGCGTGGTGAACCTCACGAACAACGCAGCACGAGACGCCGCTCCGGCCTGGTCACCCGATGGCACCAGGATCGCCTTCGCGACCGACCGCGACGGTCAGTTCGAGATCTACACGATGAAGGCTGATGGAACAGGGCTGACCAACCTGACCCAGAGCGCTGAGCACGAGTACAGCCCCGTGTGGTCACCGGACGGAAGCAGGATCGCCTTCATCAGTGACTCACACGCCCAACTGACGGCGCCCCAGATCTGCGTGATGGGATCTGACGGGACGGGACGACGGGTACTGGTCGGCAGAAGCCTCGCGAACTCCCAGCCGGTGTGGTCGCCTGACGGCACACGTCTGGCCTACGTCGGCCTGGAGAAGGGCAACGTCGAGGTGTTTGCGGTGCCGGCTACCGGCGGCCTGCCTGTGAACCTCACCAACAGCCCCGGCCTGGACGAAGCGCCGGCCTGGAGCCCGGACGGTCAGTCCCTTGCCTTCGTGAGTACGCGCGACGGGAACGCCGATATCTACGTGATGGACGCCGACGGCACCGACCAGACCCGCCTGACAGACAACTCGTATCAGGACAGGAGCCCGGCGTGGGATGCCTCCGGCGAGTTCATCGTCTTCCTGAGTGCGCGCGCCTCGCGCGTCGGGTCGCTGGAAGTCTTCGTGATGAAGGCTGACGGCACCGACCAGCATGCGGTCACCACCTTCGGCGACTGACAGCGGGAGGGGTGGCAATCGCTCCGACGCGGTCCACCTCGAAGGGACCACCGGTCGGGCTAAGCCCAGAGCTCCTGCAGCATCTCCTGCATGGCTGCCTTGGTGATCTTCTCGCCCTCCGGCGCGACCCCGGTGGTGTTCGCCTCGTAGCCTCCCTCTTCGTACACCTCGGGCGTGCATAGGTAGCCGATGTTGCCGTCGCTGTAGCCAAGAACCAGCGTCTCGGCGCAAGGTGACTGTGCCCGGCCGAAGAGCGCAAACTCCACAAAGGCCTCGGCGCCCAGGGTCAAGAGGATCGCGTCGCCGAGTCGCCAGCCACGGAGCGCCAGCTCCCGCGTCTTGGCAGCGTCTTCCTTCGCCGGAAGGACCACGTCGCGACGGGCAGTCCGGATCGGCAGCGGGTTGAGAGGACGCAGGTTCTGCAGCGCCGCCTCAACACTCGTCGCAGCGTCGCGACCGTGCTGCTCGACCTCCTCAAAGGTACCCCTCACGCCGTTGACCTTGGAATAGTACGGGTCCTGATCGGCTCCGCACCCCTGCAGAAAGACCGCCCGCGTGTCTGGCAGGTCGGCCTCAAGGTGGGCTTTGGCGGCTCCCATCCACTCGGCGGAGAGGGTAAGGTTCTGGCCGCCGAGAGTCGTGCCGTGCATGGGGAGGCTGAAGAGAACAACATCGGGCGCGTCCTGACGTGCGAAGCGCCAGACCGTGACTTCCTTCAAGGTGGGGCCATCGGGGTTGTGACCCAGGATGACGCCGTCGGGCGTATGCTCCCGGCGATTGCAGCCGATGTCCAGCGGCGCATGACCGCAGGAGAACTCCGCCGGTGCAAAGTCGGCAAGCGCTGCTACAGCAGCCGCCGCGCTCTCCTCGCCCACGCGGGAGCGATAGCCCGAATCCACCCCCTCGTCCCTGTAAGCCGACACGCGCGGGCCTGCATGAGTGTGGGAGGTGTTGAGCAGCATCTGCTCCGGCGACAGCCCGGTCTTGGCCGAGATCGCACCCTTGATCTCCGCGGCCAGATCGTTGTTGAAGGAGATCAAGTCATAGGCCAGCAGGAGCAAGGTCGTGCCCGTGGCCTGAAGCGCGACAGCGTCGACGAAGAGGTCATCGTGCACCTCCTGGGCGCCCTCGGTACGCTGGCCGTATCCTGACATCTTGATGCCCAGCGGGGGCGTGACACAGCGTCGTGCATGGCCTACCTGGAGTGTGCTCACGGATCGTCCCTCCCTATGTACCTTCAGCGAGTGATGGTGAAGTCAATGATGCGGCAGATGCCTTCGCAACCTTCGACGCCGAGGTACAACCCCGGCGTGAGAGTCGGGATCAGCACACCTATCTGATGGCCCTCCACCGATATCTCCAGCGTCTTGGCCTTGCGCTTCAGCGTCAGTTTGTAGGGCGTATCGGCCTTGAGCGGGAACCTGCAGTAGGCGGTGAGCTCATGCGTGGGCTTGCCGTCGCGGAGGAAGTGGTGCCACAGGTTGATGCCCTTCTCGTAGAGGATGAGCTCGTAGAACTCGCCGTACTGCGGTCGCCCCTGGGCATCGGGCGCCAAGTCCTGGACCACGACGAATCCCGGTGCCGCACCCGGGCCGATCTCCAGCGTGCCGGAGACAGTGAGGTCGCCGACGAACTGCTTACTGTAGACCATCGTCGTGAGGGTCTCGTTGAAGGAGCGCAGCAGCGCCGGATCGGCAGGCACCTCGTTCTCCAGGCAGTTGTCGCGCTGCACCCACTTGCCCAGACGCGTCGCGGTCGGCGCCTTCGCGAGGGTCCAGTCAGCCGGGCTCCAGGCATCCCTCGCGAAGGAGGCGGATACCAGTGTCTCTGGCTCTGCCGCAAGGACGGTGGCAGCCAAGGCGAACAGCATAAGGGCACAGCACAGGCATATCACAAAACTACGGACCACGTTCGACACCTCGGTTCTCGGTCTAGGGCGGCCCCACGGGAGGACGCCGAGTGGTGACACTCTTCCCCATGAGTGAAGGGGCGACCTTCGAGGTGGAGGCCCCTCAGAGGCTGCCGGTTCGCGACGGGGACGATGGACTGTCCGGCAGGCCTCCCAGCAGCAGGAGTAATCGTCGCGGACGCGAATCTGAACAAAGGTGGGTGTCGAGGGAGAACCTCTGGCGCTTTGTGGCGTCTCCTGAGTAGGAAAGGGAGGAGCGATAATGAAAGCAACAAACCGTTTGGCCGCCGTGATGATGGTCTGTGTGCTCGTGACGTGCGTAGGTTGTGCCCTCGCGCAGGACTGGCCTCAGTGGCGTGGCCCTGCCCGCGATGGGAAGGTTGCGGCCTTCACCGCACCTCCGACTTGGCCTGCTGCCTTCACGCAGAAGTGGAAGGTCTCCGTGGGAGCCGGTGATGGGACCCCTGCCCTGGTGGGCGAGCGCCTCTATGTCTTCACACGCCAGGGCGACCAGGAGGTCATCTCCTGCCTGAACGCGGGCGACGGGAGCCAGGTCTGGCAGGACAAGTACACCGCGCCGGCCGCAGCCGGCCCGTCCGCGCGGCAGCATCCGGGACCGAGAAGCTCGCCGGCTGTGGCTGAGGGCAAGGTTGTGAGCCTGGGCCTCACGGGCATCGTGTCCTGCCTTGAGGCTGCCGAGGGCAAGCTGCTGTGGCGCAAGGATCCCTTCCCCGGCGTGACGCCAAGATTCTACACGGCCTCGTCGCCACTCATCACCGATGGGATGGCCATCGTGTATGTCGGCGGTCCGGGCAACGGAGCCCTTGTGGCCTTCGACCTCGCGACCGGAGATGAGAAGTGGCGATGGGGCGGAGAGGGCCCGGACTACAGTTCACCCGTTCTGCTGACCGTCGAGGGAACCAAGCAGGTGGTGTCGCTCTCAGAGAAGGGCGTCGTCGGAGTGGGCGCGGCAGACGGGAAGCTGCTGTGGCAAGTGCCCTTCGCGCCCGCGGGTATGGCGTACAACGCCGCGACGCCGATCGTCGATGGGCAGACTGTGATCTACACGGGATCGGGGCGCGGCACCCATGCGGTGAAGATCGAGAAGAAGGGAGACGGCTTCGCCACGAGCGAGGTATGGACCAACCCGGAGATCGGCTGCCAGTTCTGCACGCCGGTGCTCCAGGGCGGCATGCTCTATGGCCTCTCCCGGTCCGGGAACCTGTTCTGCGTCGATGCGCAGACCGGCAAGACGGCCTGGAGCGATGCTACCTCGCGCGACCGCGGCGGCTTCGGGGCGATGGTGAATCTGGGTTCCGCAATCCTGGCGCTGCCCAGTTCCGGTGAGCTGGTCATCCTCAAGCCCGACAATACTCAGTACTCCGAGTTGGGGCACGTCAAGGTGGCTGATACTGCGACCTATGCCTGCCCCGTGGTGGCGGGGAATCGAATCTTCGTCAAGGACGCGGATAGCTTGACGCTGTGGACTTTGCCCTGACACCCATCAGGGCCAGGCTTAGTGCCCGCGAAGGGGGCGCCGTCCAGTGCTGTGCCTCCCCTCTGGATGGCGCCCTCTACCTTGCCTGATTCCTGCCGCTGACCTCTCGTCCGACTTCTTGGCCGCAGTCACCTCTCCACGCGCCGCGTGGGCTGGCCCCAGAATCGCAGTGTCCTGGTGCCCAGATTCCGTTCACGGTGAGGACACCATCGGGCTCGAAATGCCGTCATAGTAGCGCCGCAGTTCCTTGAGTTGACACAGTGCAACCCCTGTCGTGTACAATGGAGCGACCAGAGTGGGGAGAGTTGTTCCTCTGTCGACTCGGTGAACAGCCTGCAGGATACCGCGACCACCACCGTGCAGCTCGGGAGTACTAGTGTGAACGGTCTCATGCGCCTGCTTCCGTACCTCGTCGTCTGCGCGCTCCCCTTGGCACCCTCCTGCGCTTCACCGACTTACACCATTGCTGATCTTGGCGCCGTGGGCGGCGTCCATAGCTGGGCTGAGGCCCTCAATGACTACGGTCAGGTGGTGGGCTACGCCCGCAACGCCGCCGACTACGACCGTGCCTTCTTGTACTCCGGCGGCACCATCACCGATCTGGGCGACTTTGGCGGCATCAGGGCCTCGGCCTACGGCATCAACAACCTGGGGCAGGTGGTGGGCACTGCCTGGGAAGCTGATGGCGACACGCTGGCCTTCCTGTACACCGGTGGTCCGCTAGCCTCTCTCGGGGGCTTCGGCGGAGGCGATGGCTATGGACGGGACATCAACGAGGCCGGGCTGATCGTAGGATACGCGAACGAGCCGGATGCACACTGGCGCGGGTTCCTGTACTCCGGCGGCACGATGATAGACATCGGCGACCTCGGCGGCACGAACAGCTACTGCAACGCCATCAACGAAGGCGGCGTGATCGTCGGGCGTGCGTACGATGCCTCCGGCAAGACCTACGCCTTCGTGAAGTCCGGCGGCGTGATGACGAACCTGGGTGCGCTCGGAGGCACCAACAGCGAGGCCTGGGACATCAACGAGTCCGGTCTGATCGTGGGAGCAGCCGCGAACGCCAGCAACTGGGGACGCCCCTTCATGTACACCGGCGGGACCATGAGTGATCTGGGGACCCTGGGTGGAGCCTGGGGTGCGGCACTGGGGGTCAACGACGCAGGTTGGGCAGTGGGATGGTCCGATTCGGACCCGACGCCAACAACCGCGAACCGCGCGACCCTCTGGGCGGATGGTGCCACCTACAACGTCACCGACCTGCTGCCCACCGGTAGCGGGTGGACCCTCCTGTCGGCCACGGACATCAACCGTTGGGGCGACATCTGCGGCTACGGCACCTACGGCGGCCATACCCGCGCTTTCCTCGCGACACGCGATGGTGTAAACCGCAACATCCCCGAGCCCGGCTCGATGGCGCTGATGGTCGCCGGACTGGCAGTGCTGGCTCTATGGCGGCGCTGCAGGAGTTAGGCGATAGGGTGGGGGAGGACGAGGGGCGGTCAGCGCCGCGCCTGCACGCTCTCCCGGAAACCGCCCGGAAATGAGGGAAGGAGACCTGACGTTCTGGGCGAATAGGGCCTGCTGTTGGGGGAAGGTTGGCTTACCTCGGGAGGGTTTTGAATGGGTTTGCGTATTGCTCTGGTCTGCGTCTTGGCTGTCGCGTTGTTGCTCCCCACAAGCCCCACCTTCGCCATACCGATGTACAGCGTCATTGACCTGGGTACCCTTGGCGGAAGCTCCAGCTACGCCAAGGGCATCAACGACGGCGGACAGGTGGTGGGCTACTCCGAAGACGCCAGCGGCAACAGCCACGCCTTCCTGTATTCGGGCGGTCCCCTGGCCGATCTGGGCACCTTCGGTGGGAACGACAGCGGCGCCGCAGCCATCAACGCTGGCGGGCAGGTGGCGGGCTACTCGCAAGCCGCCGGCGGCCTCGCCCACGCCTTCCTGTATTCGGGCGGCCCCCTGGCCGACCTCGGCACTCTGGGCGGAGCCTACAGCTACGCCACGGGCATCAACGACGGTGGGCAGGTGGCGGGCTACTCGCAAGCCGCCGACGGCAGCAGTCACGCCTTCCTGTATTCGGGCGGTCCCCTGGCCGACCTCGGCACCTTCGGGGGAAGCAACAGCTATGCCACTGGTATCAACGACGGCGGGCAGGTGGCTGGCTACGTCTGGTACTCCAGTGGCTACGAGCATGCGTTCCTGTACTCCGGCGGCACTGTGAACGACCTTGGCACGTTGGGGGGACCCGACTCCAGTGCGTGGGGCATCAGCGGGAGCGGGCAGGTGGTGGGCTTCTCTACGACTTCCGACGGCTACGACCACGCCTTCCTCTACGCAGGCGGCCCTCTCACCGACCTCGGTACCCTGGGCGGGAACGTGAGCAGAGCCAGCGGGATCAATGGCACTGGACAGGTGGTCGGGGCCGCCGAGGACCCCAGCCACGCACTCCACGCCTTCCTGTGGGACGGGGGGACGATGTACGATCTGAACGGCCTTCTTTCAGGCAGCACCAGCCTGACGCTCAGAGGTGCCACGGGCATCAACGACCGAGGGGACGTCTGTGGGTTCGGCCTGGACGCCGAGGGGGCGACGCATGCGTTCCTGCTGAAACGGGACGAGATCCCCGAGCCCGGCTCGATGGCGCTGATGGTCGCCGGACTGGCGGCGCTGGCTCTATGGCGGCGCCGCAGGAGTTAGGCGATAGGGCTTACCGGCTACCCTCCTCGTTTCCTCCAGAGTCTCTTGCCCCGACGAAGTCCGGACCGCCGGCTGCAGCGTATCCGTTGCTCGCGCCCTTCACGTCCGAGGCCATCCAGAAGGAGCACAGGCTGCCCTGGAGGAGCGTGAACCTGAAGCGCACCTTCTGTCCGGCCAGGGCGTTCAGGCCGTCCACTCCCTGCCACTTCACCGGCATCAGCGTCGCCTTGCTCATGCAGGTCGTTCCCGATACCGGGCTCCCCTTCTGCCCCGACCGACCGTCCCCGAACCTCCGGGGAGGAGGACGCGACTGGTCGGCGAAGTCAGCGGCAGGAGACGTGGCCTGGATCAGGTTGCGGCCTTGTGATAGCGAAGGGAGATGCCTGATGGTGCACAGCGACTCGGACGCGTCCCTCCTTGATGGCACCCGATTGCGTGCGCTCTACAAGTACCTGCGTGTGGTCGATGTGTGCGATGCGTTGGACGGCATCGGCTACTTCAGCCTCACGCTCCTGTCTCGCGACATCCGACCGCTGTGGCCCGGGATGCGCTTCTGGGGGAGCGCGCTCACGATCCGCTGCGTTCCGGCCCGGCGCCCAATGTGGAAGCTCTCGACGACCGAGGACATCGTGAAGGCGCACGGACTGTGGTTCAGCGAAGTGGGCAACGTCGACTACGCTTCCCTGATACAGCCGGGCCATGTGCTGGTCACCGACACCGGCGGCAGCGGCGAAGTTGGGTTCTGGGGATCGAACAACTCGCTCGGCGTCATGGCCCGCGGGGCAGTGGGCATCGTGACCGATGGCTACTGCCGCGACACGGCGGAGGTCGCTCGACAGCGCACGCCGATCTGTGCCCGGGCCATCGGTCGCACGATCATCCCCGGCCGCATCGAGGCCATCGAAGTGCAGACCACTATCGGCTGCGGCGGCGTCCAGGTGCGTCCCGAGGATATCCTCGGCTGCGATGACGATGGTGTGGTAGTGGTGCCGCTGGAGGTTGCGCAAGAGGTCGCGATCCATGCTCGCGCGGTGCTGCTCGCCGACATGAAGGGCCGCCGGGGACTCTATGAGCGACTGGGCATGCCGATGGATGAGACCGTGGACGTAGCTACCGTCGAACGCTACTACGAGGACCTTGACGAGGAGCTCCGCAGCGGGGGCTAAGGCAGTCGGGGTACCTGGAGCGAAGCTCGCGGAAGCCTGCGAAGGCAGGTTGGGCGACCTTGCCGTCGCGCTGTGCCCGGCCGTGCATTCCATCCTTGAGGATATCTGCCATGGTTACCTATTGGGTCGAAGACAGCCTGCGGAAGGTGTTCCAGAACGAGGGCCCAAGCGCCGAGGCAAGTCAGGAGATCCACCTCGCCGCTGCCCGCAACGAGCGCGAGGACGTACAGGTCTGCCTGCGTTCCGAGAGCGCCTACAGAGAGGTGCGGGTCGAGCTGTCACAACTCCTCGGTCCCGGAAGAGCCTGCATCCCCGCGAGCGCTCTCACGGCCAACTTCGTCGGCTACGTTCCGCTGTTTGAGAACACCGCCAACAACGGTGATGGCGAGCACATTCTTCGCCGAGCCCCGGACTTCTTCCCCGACCCCTTCCTGGAGTGGCCGGTGGTAAGCCTCAAGCCGAACCGCACGCAGCCCCTCTGGATCACGGTGGCCGTGCCGGAGGGAACCCCCGCCGGTTCGTACCACGGCAGCGTCACCATCACCGCCGACAGTGAAAGCCTCGTGGTGCCGATCACCGTCGAGGTGTGGCCCTTTGCGCTACCCCGCAAGACCTCGATGTGGAACACGAACTGGTTCAGCACCGGCTGTCTGGAGGAGTGGTATGGGATCAAGCGCTTCTCGGAGGAGTGGTGGACCTGGGTGGATCGGGTCGCGCAGAACATGGGGGAGCATCTCCACAACACGATCCTCACGCCACTGTTCGAGCTGGTGCGCATCAGCAGACAAGGCGACGGCTTCACCTTCGACTGCGGCAACCTCGATCGCTGGATCGAGACCTTCGACCGCCACGGCGTCGCTGACCGCATCGAGGGCAGTCACCTCGGCGGACGTGGCGGCAACTGGGAGAGCGCCTTCGTCTTCCGTGGCCTGACCGTCTACAAGGCAGACGGTAGCCCCGAGCAGTTGCCTGCGGCGCCGGTCGATGACCCTGCGCGTCGCGGACTGCTGCGAGACTTCCTGATCGCGCTCAAGGCCCACCTTGCCGACAGAGGCTGGTGGGATCGGTTCATCCTCCACCAGGCCGACGAGCCCGTGCCCGCGAACGAGGCCTCCTACCGCCAGATGGCGGGCTTCGTGCGTGAAGTGCTGCCCGACGTCCCGCGCGTTGATGCGGTCATGGCTGATGGCCTGGTCGGTTGCCTCGAGATCCGCGTGCCGCAGATCCAGGAGTTGCGCGACGGCTTCCACAACGAGGGAGAGGAGCTCTGGAGCTACACCTGCCTCGCGCCGCAGGGACCGTACCCCAACCGGTTCCTGGACTTCTCCAGCCTCAAGACGCGCATCATCCCCTGGGTGAACTGGCGTTACGGCGCCATCGGCTATCTGCATTGGGGTTACGCTCACTGGAGCTCCTGGGGCGGCTCCAGGGGAGCGGTCGATCCGTGGAGCAACGCCACCGGTGGCAGCGAACGCCTCCCGGTCGGGCGTCTTCCGCTCCCGCCCGGTGACCCGCACGTCGTCTACCCGGGCCAGGAGAAGATCTGCAACTCGATCCGCTGGGAGATGGTGCGCAAGGGTACGGAGGACTACGAGTACCTGAAGCTTGTGGAGCAGGGGATCGCCCGCCTCGGGGAGGATAACCCGGTTGCCGCGAAGGCCCAGGCGCTCCTGAAGGAGATCGCGACCGACCTGCTCCGGAGCAACTCCGAGTACACTCGCAGCGACGCCGCCCTGCAGCAGGCCCGGCAGCGTCTGGCAGCGATGATCGTCGAGCTGGAGGCGCAGACCGGGTAGCGAAGGGTGCTGCCGGACAGTGGCCGGTCTGGGACGGGAGAAGATGATGCGACTGGACTCGGGGTAGGCCTGCAGGGCTGCCCCGAGCAGGTCGTGCTCAGTCCGGAAGACGCGGAACACCGTTATCCTCGTGTGCCCTGCTCGTCGGGCGATCTCCCGGCTGGTGCCTCTGCAGTGGAGTGCATCCCGCACTACTGAGGAGTTGGCTCCGATGAAGCTGTCAGCGAAGGCCCTGTTGGTCTCCACCCTTTGTGTGGCCGCCGCTTTGAGCCTGTCCTGCTCGGCCTCTGCGCAACCCCTCACGGACCTGTCCCGCAACTTCCAGACTCCGCCGGCCTCCGCGAGGCCCTGGGTCTACTGGTTCTGGCTCAACGGCAACCTCACCCGCGAGGGCATCACCGCAGACCTCGAGGCCATGAAGCGCGTCGGGATCGGCGGTGTGCTCATCATGGAGGTCGATCAGGGCGCCCCTGTGGGGCCGGTGTCCTTCGCGGGCAGTGAGTGGCGTGAGCTGTTCACCTTCGTACTTGCCGAGGCGAACCGGCTGGGCCTCGAAGTCAACATGAACAACGACGCCGGGTGGAATGGGAGCGGCGGGCCCTGGATTACACCCGACAAGGCGATGCAGAAGCTGGTCTGGAGCGAGAGTGAGGTCCAGGGACCGGCGCGCTTCGAGGCGGTGCTCGCCCAGCCGAAGACCGTGGCCGGCTACTACCGCGATGTGGCGGTGCTGGCCTTCCCGACCCCTGGCGACTATCGCATCCCCGAGATCGAGGCGAAGGCGGCCTACGACCGCCGAGACTTCGGCCCACGTGCGGACTACGGGCAGGTTCCTCCCGAGCAGACGATTCAGCGCAGCCGCATCCTGAACCTCACTCCACAGATGGGCGCTGACGGCCGCCTGACCTGGGACGTGCCGGAGGGCAAGTGGACGGTGCTGCGCTGCGGCCACACCCCGACGGGTGCGCAGAACGCTCCTTCCCCAGCCTCCGGTCGTGGGCTGGAGTGCGACAAGCTCAGCAAGGAAGGCTCTGAGGCAGCCTTCGAAGGACTCCTGGGCAAGCTGGTTGCCGACTCCCCTGCGCTCGTGGGTAGGTCGCTGGTTGCCACGCACATTGATAGCTGGGAGAACGGCTCGCAGAACTGGACGGCGCGCTTCCGTGAGGAGTTCGAGCGCCTGCGCGGTTACGACCCGCTGCTCTACCTGCCGGTGATGACTGGGCGGGTCGTGGACAGCCTCGAAGTCTCGGAGCGCTTCCTGTGGGATCTGCGGCAGACCGTCTCCGATCTGATCGTCGAGAACTACGCCGGGCACATGCACGAACTGGCTCAACAGCACGGCCTGCGCCTGACGATCGAGGCCTACGGCGACACCGTCGTTGCGAACCTACCCTACGCGGGGCGCTGTGATGAGCCGATGGGCGAGTTCTGGTGGCCCGGGATGGGTGCAGGCGGGACGCTTACTGAAATGGCCTCGGCGGCTCATGTCTACGGGAGGCCGGTCTGCGGTGCGGAGGCCTTCACCGCCAACAACGACGAGCGCTGGCTGGCGACACCCGGTCTGATCAAGCCGCTGGGCGACCAGGCCTTCTGTCTGGGCATCAATCGTTTCGTGGTCCATCGCTACGCCCTGCAGCCCTGGGCCGATCGTCGTCCGGGGATGACCATGGGACCGTGGGGGCAGCACTACGAACGCACGCAGACCTGGTGGGAGCAGAGCGGTCCGTGGCACGAGTACCTGACCCGCTGCCAGTACCTGCTGCAGAGCGGCCTACCGGTGGTGGACCTGCTGTACCTGGCTCCCGAGGGCGCTCCGCGAAGCTTCAGCCCGCCGTCGGCGATTCTCCGCGCTGGGTACAGGGCCGACAGTTGCCCACCCGAGGCACTGTTCACAAGGGTGTCCGTGAAGGACGGCCTGCTGGTGCTGCCCGACGGGATGAGCTACCGTGCACTGGTTCTCCCGAACTCGCCGACCATGACGCCTGCGTTGCTAGAGCGCCTAAGCAACTTGGCGGCGCAGGGAGCGACGATCCTCGGAACTCCACCCTCCAAGGCGCCGGGCCTCACCGACTACCCGCAGTGCGACCTTCAGGTGAAGCACCTCGCGGATGCCCTGTGGGGCACCGGGAAGATCATCACAGGGAAGACGCCGCAGGAGGTCCTGGCCGCCGCAGGAGTCGGACCGGACTTCACCGCGAACCGCACGCTGAACTTCCTCCATCGGCGCATCGGTGAGACTGACGCCTACTTCGTCGCGAACCCTCTGAACCACGCTGTGAATGCGGTCTGCAGCTTCCGCATCTCAGGACGCCGACCGTCGCTGTGGCGGCCTGAGACCGGACAGGTGGAACCCGCCGTAGCCTTCACGCAGGCCGAGGGGGGAACGCAGACTCCGCTGCGGTTCGAGGCCGGCGAGTCGGTGTTCGTCGTCTTCGGTACAGACGGCGCCGGGCCCGATCCGGTGCTGCAAGTCACCCGTGACGGGCAGTCGGTCCTGACGCCGCCGGTGCGCGAGGCGAAGGTCACGATTCGCCGCGCGATCTGGACGCCCTCGCAGGTAGGGAAGGAGACGCGGGATGCCACCCAGCAGGTGCAACGGATGCTGGATCGCGGGATCCGCTCCTTCGTGGTCTCAGAGCTCGCGTCGGAGGGCGATCCTGCGCGCAACATCGTCAAGACCCTGCGGGTCGAGTACGAGGCAGGTGGCCGGACCTTCGCCGCGCAGGCCACCGATCCTGAGCGCCTCCGCTTCGAAGTGCCCGCAGGTACGCAGAGGATCATCGTTCGGAGTGCGCTCTGGGGAGTGCCGGGTGACCCGGTCTACGGCTCCAAGGACGTGACGGAGCAGGTGCAGAAGAAGGTGGAGGGCGGCCAGCGCAGCTTCGTCGTCGCCGAGCTCGCTGCTGAGGGCGACCCCGCTCCGAACGTGATGAAAGCTCTGCGGGTGGAGTATGAGGTGGAGGGCAAAGCTCTCAGCGCCGCCGCCAGGGACCCGGAGGTCATCTCCTTCGAGTTGCCGGCAGACACGACTCCGCCGGTGCAGATGGAGAGACGGGCTGACGGTGCGCTGCTCGCTGTGGCCAACGAAGCGGGCACCTACGAAGTGCAGATGCAGTCGGGCCGGAGGCTGCACTTCACGGGCGCCGTGCCTCGCAGCCTCGATGTGACAGGTCCCTGGACGGTCCGCTGTGCTCCCGGCTGGGGTGCGCCGGAAGAAGTCTCGTTCCCGGCGCTGATCTCCTGGAGTGAGCACTCGGACCCGGGTGTGCGGTTCTTCTCCGGGACAGCCACTTACCGCAGGAGCCTGCAGTTGCCGGCAGAGCTGGTCGCCGCGAACCGGCGAGTCCTCCTCGACCTTGGGCGCGTGGAGGCCTTCGCGCAAGTGCGCCTCAACGGCAGGAACCTGGACATCCTGTGGCACGCGCCCTACTGCGTGGACATCACTGGCATGGCGAAGGCGGGCGACAACGAGCTCGAAGTGGAGGTCACGAACCTGTGGCCGAATCGCATGATCGGGGATGAGCAGCTCCCGGAGGACAGCGAGCGGCGCAGCAACGGAACGCTGGCGCAGTGGCCGCAGTGGCTCCAGGAGGGCAAGCCGAGTCCCACGGGGCGCTTCACCTTCACCACCTGGCGACTGTGGCCGCAGGACTCGGAGCTGCAACCGTCAGGACTGCTCGGGCCGGTGACGGTCCGGTCGCTCAGTGTACAGGTGGTCGGTCAGTGAGGGACTGAATCTGCAGCGAGAGTGAGGGAGCCTGAGTATGCCATGCAACGGACTTGCGTTCCTGGCTGCAACCGGGCTGTTTGCTGCTCTGAGTACGCCGATGGCCTTCGGGCAGGTCGGTCGCAGCTTCATCGTCTCGAACTTCGAGCACGGGATCGCGGGCTGGGTGACGAACGACGCGATCAGGCAGAGCGGGAAGACGAAGGACACTCCGCTCGTCTCGGTCGAGCGGTCCACGGAAGCGCACTCGGGGACCGGCAGCCTTCAGGTGTCCTTCCATCCCGGGCAGGGCTGGGCCGGGGCGTACATCCCGCTGGCAACGATGCGTGACCAGTGGGCCGACGCCGCTGTCGATGAGCTGGCCTTCTGGATGAAGGGCGACGGCCAGGCGAAGGAGGTAACGATCCACCTCCAGGCCTGGAACGATCAGCATGTCCCGGCCTTCTTTGGCGTGCCCGTATCACTGCAGGACACGGCCTGGCACGAAGTGGTGATCCCACTCGCGCGGCTCCAGGCGGCGAACCCCGGCACTCCCCTGCGCCTGCCGTCCTTCC
>JBDKVB010000064.1 GCA_039679385.1 Armatimonadia bacterium
TCTCGCTCCCATGGTCTGAGTACGCGAGCTATCACTGCACGGAGATGCTAAGCGAGCAGGAACTCGCCGACTACCGCAAGTTCGAGGCCTCGATCGTCGCACCCGCCGAGCAGTTCGCCAAAGATCCCCCGCTCCGCGCCGCCGTCAAGCATCACAACGGTTCTGCTGCGGTGTTCATCAACGGCGTGCCCCGTCCAGCCGTCATGTACCGGGGTACCGTGGCCCCGGCCTCCGTCTACGGTCGCCGTCAGATCAGCAACTTCAGCGACGCGGGCATCCACCTGCAGTGCGTGTACACCACTCTCCTGAGCTGCTGGCGTGGCCCCGGCGAGTACGACTTCTCTGCCCTCGACACCCTCCTTCGCAGCTACCTGTCGGCAGATCCCGACGCCTACCTGCTGCTTCATATCCGCCTGCTGGCCCCGGAGTGGTGGATGAACGCCCACCCGGAGGAGTGGGTCCGCTACGCCACCTCCGACGACCTGGACAGCAGCGACGAGTCCTACCGGGTCAAGCGTGCCTCGCCTGCCTCGGCGCTCTGGTTGCAGGATGCCTCCGAGGCCTGGCGGGCCGCGATTCGCCATATCCAGTCTCAGCCCTGGGGCAAGCGCGTCCTTGGCTACCATGCCGGCTATGGCATCTACACCGAGTGGCACTACTTCGGAAGCTGGAGCGACCAGTACCCGGACACGAGCCCTGCCATGGCCCGCACCTTCCGCGCCTGGCTTCGCGACAAGTACACCACGGTCGACGCCCTCCGCAAAGCCTGGCGCGATGACGCAGTCACCTTCGAGAACGCCGCCGTCCCCGCGATGGCGGCGCGCAGGACGGCGACACTGGTGACACTGCGGGATCCGGCCCTTGAGCGCCCGGTGATCGACTACTATCACTGCCAGCAACAGGTCATCGCCGACGACATCGAGACCTTCGGGAAGATCGTCAAGGAGGAGACCGACGGGGGAGCCCTCTACGGGGTGTACTATGGCTACTTCTTCGGAGTTCGGCCCCAGGCGCAGGGCGGCCACCTCGCCCTGGAGCGCCTCCTCAAGTCACCCTACATCGACTATTTCGTTGCTCCCTACAGCTACTCCGATCGCCTCATGGGCCAGGACGGTCGTCTGCGCAGTCTCATCGCCGCCATCAACGCCGCGGGCAAGGTGCACTTCATCGAAGCCGACATCCGCACCTACCTACATCCGCGCCAGGAGCACGGACGCACGGACACTCTCGCCGAAACCCTTGCGGCCATCCGTCGCGAGTTCGGCACTTCGCTCATCGAGCACACGGGCTTCTGGTTCGTCGACTTCGGCCCGGAGGGGCGTGGTGGCTGGTTTGATCAACCGCAGATCATGGCCGAGGCGAAGGCGCTGCAGCAGGTCGCCACGAAGGCACTCGCCGAGCCGCACCGCAGTGCCGCCGAGATCGCCGTCGTCTGCGATCTGGAGAGCGGCTACCTGCTCAGCGATGCCGAGGGCATGTCGCAGGCCTACTCGACCACCGAGAAGGTTGGAACGGAGTTGTTCCATCTGGGGGCTCCGCTCGACTTCCTCCTGCTCAGCCAACTCGAGAGCCTCGACCTGTCGCGCTACAAGCTCCTGGTCTTTCTCAACACGACGCGCATGACTCCCTCCCAGGCGAAGCTCGTCGAGAGCCTCCGGCGGTCGGGCCGACACGCCACGGTCTTCCTCTGGGCTCCCGGGCTTTGCAGTCCCGAGAGCCTTTCGGTCGCCCAGGCGTCGCAGGTCACCGGGCTCAGCCTGTCGCTCACCAAGGGGTGGCTCCCGGCTGCGGTTGAACTCAGCGAACAGGGCGTGCAGCTTGCCCGGGGCATCGCTACCCGCACCGAGTACTCGATCCGTCCCGACCGCAGCACACCCGTCGCGGCCTTCGGCGACACCAGCAAGTGGCTCAACCCGCGCACGCCCGACCAGATGGAGAGTTACACGCTCTACGAGGTCAAGCCCATCGACCGCGGGATCGCCTGGAGCTTCGACACCCGCTACCCGTGGACGGACCTCCACTTTGGCGCCGAGATGCCCCCTGGTGACGGTGTGGGCTTCGAAGTCAAGCTCGACGGCAACTGCTCGCGCCTGGTGTTGCGCACGGTCATCAAGGATGCCAACCTGGCGGAGTTCCAGGCTGCTCCGGTGACCCTTGTCCCCGGCGACTGGCAGCGACTGAGCTACCCCCTGGCCGCCTTCACAAGCGCCCCTTGGTCGAAGCTGAAGCCGGAGAAGATCGCGCTGCCGCTCCGGGGGATGAAGTTCGTCCTGGATGGCACGAACGTCGCCGGCAGGTGTACCGTGTCCATGCGTGACCTCGCTGCGATATCCGGCCCTGTGTCGGCCACCCAGGTCTGCTCCTACGGCGACGGTCTCTTCACGCCGGCGCTGATTCCCGCTACAGACAGGGGACAGGTTCTCGGTCGTGTCGCAGGCGCGGGCGACCCGGCGATCCTCCTTACCGGCGAGGGACGAGCAAGCAGCCTCTTCTCCGCGGTACCCTATGTTCCACGGGAGCTCCTCTGTGGAATGGCTCGCCGCGCCGGTGTTCATCAGTACCTTGACGCACCCGGCGACGTACTGCGGGCCGACTCTCGCTTCCTGTGCCTCCATACGAAGGACGGCGGTCCGAGGAAGCTGAACCTGCCCTCAGCCTGTACCGTGCGCGATGCCTTCACCGGCAGCGTCCTCGGCAAGGGCACGTCCCTTGACCTTGACCTTCCGCCGAACTCCACGACCTTGCTGGAGTACGAGCCGTAGGCGCAGTCCTTCCTAGCCGGTTCCGTGACCGACCACCGCGGAGGTGTTCTGCCATGTCCCGCTGCCGTCTTGCTGTGCTGTCGGTGCTTGCAGGCCTGCTGTGTGTCTCCGCTTCCTGCGAGGTGACCGGGCTCGACGCCGCCACTCTGGGCGAGATCGCTGCTCCCGCCGAGCTGCCTTCCGGCAAGTACACGCTTATCCGCCTCTGGGAGGCAGAAGGCCCCGATATCAAGCACACTTCGGGTCGGGCTGTGAGCGATCGCGACGCCTCCGGTGGTCAGGCGTGGGAGGTGCTGCCCACCGAGGACGAGCCAGGCGCCGTGGCCTTCGGCCCTTACTTCGAGACGACCCCCGGTGACTACGTTGCCCTCTTCCGCGTCAAGGTCCTGAGCAACGAGACAGCCGAATCGGCGGCGGTCGTCGATGCCTGCACCGACTACGCCCAGAACATGCTGGCCTCCCGCGAGCTGTCTGCGGGTGACTTCCTCCCGAACCGCTACACTCGATGTGCTCTTGGGTTCCGCTACCAGCGGGGCAAGCTGGAGTGCCGGGTGAACTGGGACGGCTTCTATGGCCTGCGCATCGACTCCGTGGCCCTCTACCGCCTGGAGGGTGGGAGCGTTCTGCCGCCTGGACGCGTGAAGGAGGCCAAACCGAGCGGCGAGCCCAGGGATATCGACGTTGTCTCCGAGCCTCGGCCCTTCCCGGACCTCTTCCCGCGCTCGAACCCACCGGCGAAGGACCTTCTCGTCTGTGACCTGCGCAAGCAGCCCGCCGATCTGCGTCTGCTCATCGTCACGCTGCAGGGCTTGGTCAACCGCCAGACGCCGCGTCTGTACTGCCTGTCCCAGAGCACGGACCCGCAGTGGCTGCAGCACCTACAGGACCGCAAGTGGATCGAGTCGGCCACACCCGTCGCCAATCCGGAGGACCTTCTGACCCGCTTCCGCGACGTCTTCCGGGGCCTCATCGTCTACGACCCGCGCCTCCCGGCCTCAAAGAACGTAGCCACCATGCTCGCCTCGGTGCGGGACGGACTCGTGGCATCACCGCGACTCGCGAAGCGCCTGGGTCTTCCGGTGATCGAGGACCTGCAGGGCCGCTGGACTACCAGCGTCGACGCCTACCGTTGGGCTTTCGAGAACCTGTGGCCGCAGCTCAACCACCACGTCATCGCCTGCTCGTGGCCCGAGCATCTTGGCCTGCGTGATTACCTCGTTCAGAACCGCATCTTCATCTTCTGGATCTCCGGCGCCCTGGACGGAGCTCGCAAGTACGCCTCCCCGGATGCCGAGGTCCGCCTCATGGAAGAGCTGCTCGCCAAGATGCCCGTGAACATTCCCGTGATGAGCTACCCCTGGGCGGGTAAGGACGTCGGCATCGGTGAGGGCCCCGGCGTCAGTCTCTTCGCCGAGTTCGGCAAGTACCTGGTGGGCAGCATCGAGTGCTCCAACCTCTCTGTCCACTGCGGAGTGCGCGTCGCGAGCCTCAAGCAGAAACCCGCGCCGCCGGCACCTGACCTGCAGCCCAACAAGGTCTACGTCTCCTACATCATGTCGGACGGCGACAACCTCCCGGTGCTTACCGGCCACAACTTCCCGCAGCTATGGCAGGACCCGCTCCGAGGGCGCTTCCCGATTGGCTGGACGCTCTCACCGGCGGCCAGCGTGCTCATCCCCGACATCGTGGACTGGTACTACTCCAAGGCCGGGCCGAACGACCCCTTCCTGGGTGCAGTCTCCGGAGTGGGGTACACCTATCCCGACCTCTACGGGAAGCGATACCGCGATCGCCAGGCGGTCTATGACGGGTTCCTCGACCAGACCGCGGAGTACATGCAGCGCGCCGACCTCAAGTCTTGCTGGATCATGAACGCCATTCGGCCCGAGATCATCAGCCGCTACGCCGAGCGCATTCCCTTCCTGGAAGCGCTCTTCCCGGACTATGGCCGGCGCGTGCTCACACCTCGGGACATGGTGTACCCGACGGCCCGCAACGTTCCCGTCTTCCATGCCATCGGCGGCTGGCGCCAGGACGCCACTCGTGAGGAACGACTCAGCGAAGTCGTGGCCGAAGTCCGGCGCTTCACACCGACCCAGCGCCCGGCCTTCATGCACCTGTTCATCCTCAACTGGTTCGCCGACCTGCCCTTGCTCGAGCAGATCGTCACCGAACTGGGCCCCGACTACGTGTTCGTGCGGCCCGACCATCTCGCGACGCTCTACACGAGGTATCTGGCCGACCAGAAGCTCCTGGTGCGCTTCCCCGAAGTAGCTCTTGCGCTGCAGGGCCAGCCGCTGGTGCTTGAGGGTTCCGTGCGGAACGTCTCGCCGACACCTGTGGACTGCGCCCTTCAGGTCGCCGGTTTGGGGAGCCCACGCGTCACACCCGAGACAGTCACTCTCGCACCCTCGGAGGAGACGCGGCTTCGCGTGTCAGGGACGCCCGAGGCGTCGCAGGTCACCCTCAGCGTCATCGCAAAGGAGCGGAGGACCACGCACACCGTCCAGATTCGCCAGGTGGACGCGGGCGAACTCGCCGACGAGCTGCCAAAGCTGGGCGGCCTCATACCCGGTCCTTTCCTGGAGGCCCGGCAACTGGCACACGTGACGGGGAGCGACAAGCAGGTGGAAGGCGCAACCGGACTCGCACGCCTCGCAGAGAAGGGCGCGGACGAACCGGGCCACATGCTCTATGGGCCCTATGCGACCCTGGAGAAGGGGAGGTACCTGGTCCTGTTCCGCCTCAAGCGCACTGGCGAGGGCACCGGGACGCTGGTCGAACTGGACACCTGCGTCGGCGGCGGGACGCCCCAGACCGGCCTTCGCCGTGTGGACTGCTCCGAGGCCCCACTGGGTACCTGGCGGTGCTTTGCCCTGGTGATGGATCACCCGGGCGGCGCCTACGAGACGCGCTCGCTCTGGCCGGGCAACGCCTCGGTGGCGATAGACTGGGTCGGCCTGTGGTCCATCCGCCCGACTGACGAGAACTGAGCCAGGCATGTGGATGGTCCCACGTGCGGGTACCACTCACTCTCCCAGGCGCTCGAGGCGCAGGTTGTCCAGGTAGAAGTCTCCGGCGGATTCGGCTGTGCCGACGAAGTACACGCTGTTGCACAGGAAGAACCAGTCCGTGGCGTAGGGAAGGTCAGACCACCTCTGGGCCTCGCCGCCGGCGGGCTTCACTGTGAGGCTGTAGCCGGGCTTGTCGGTGCCCAGCACATACTCGATCGTCACATGGCACCAGGTGCTCGGCAGGAGCTTGGTCAGGTCGCCACGGCCCGAGGCCCAGAGGGTCCCATCACCGTCAAACCGCACACAGGGCCCGGCGCCCTTGCCCTCGTAGCGCACCTCGATCAGGCACTTCGCTCCCGGGTCCACGCGTAGGTCGAAGGACAGGACACTGCGGCCCTTGCGGTAGGCGGCGACGGAACGGTGGAAGTAGGGCCAGAAACTGGAGTCTGGCGCATCGGTGAGCTTCAGGCACCGGGTGCCCGAGGCAGCGGCCTGGTCCGTCACCGCAATGGCGGTCGCACCCTTGACCTCCGACGCCCAGGGCTTGCCGGGCGCTTTGCCCACGGGCAGACCCTCGAAGTCCTCCGAAAACAGCACTCCTCCTTGCTCGGCCTCAGGGTGCCAGGCGATCGCTTGCTGTGGGGCGTCACCGGGCAGCATGCCGGGAGCCTCCGCAATGTCCGTCTGCAGGATCACCGCGGCATGAGTCGGGAGCATTCCCACCGTGAGTTCCAGCCGTCCGTCTGCGTAGCTGCTGCGCACGGTCGACAGCGCCGGAACCACACTGACCGCCTTCGGTGCGGAGGCCAGGGGCAGCGTCAGCCGGACGTTGCGCAGAACCGGATTCGGGTCGGTGTAGTCTGGGGCATCCACGTCCAGGGTCTGCCCCTGAGCGCGAGTGCTGAGGTCCAGCAGGTGTGCGACGATCTGGCCCGGCTTGCGTCGCAGGCGGCAGATCACCGGGGCATCACCCGCACCGTCCACAGCGTAGGAAGGACCCTTGCCCAGCTTACGCAAGGCCGCCGCGAGGAGACCCTCATCGGGATACAGGACGCGACCCGCGGCGAGGTACGCGACAGTTCCCTTGCCCACTGAGTGCGTGGTGAGAGCCGGACGCCCGTCGGCGAAGCCGGCCAGGATCTGCGCTCCGGCAGTCCGCACACCGGGGACGCCGACGACATACTGACGCGTTCCCAGGTCCAGCGCCTTTGGCTGTGCGTCGGCCGGTTCAGTCCTCGACAGTCCCAGGAAGGCGGCGACCTGCGGGTCCTCCTCCGCCGAATCACCTCGCAGACCCATGCCGGTAACCAATACCGCACCGCCGCTCTCAGCGAAGCTGCGAAGGTCGGCCAGCGTCTCGGCGGACACGTGTCTGGCTCCGGGAACGACCACCACCTGATAGGGCGTAAGGTGCTGTCTGAGCGTTTCCTCGTTCACGATATCCGCGGTGTAGCGCGCCTCGATCAGTGACCGGGCCGCACTGCAGGCTGGGCCGTCGTAGCCCGTCTCGCCACCACGCTGCCAGCTCGCCTCGGCATCCAGCACCGCAACACTCGACAGCGACACCGATGGTCCCAGGGCGGCCTTGCGATCCTGGAGGAAGTCCGCCATCCACCGCGTCGTCTCGATGCCCTGTGGCGGAACCTGACCGGCACTGAAGGTCCAGGCGAACCAGACGCCGCCGGAGGAGATGGTGAGAGCACCCTCCTGGAGGGTGCGCTGGAAGGAGTAGTCATGGCGCAGGGAGCGGCCATCGGGCACCTGGTAGCTCATGATGTCCCAGGGGACCTTCTGCTGCGCTCCCCAGCGGGCAGTGGTCAGCAGTACCTGCTTGAGGTTCCAGGCGTCGCCGCTCAGGGTGTCCACGAAATCCGGTGTGGGCTCAGGACTCCAGGCCCAGGACCAGTTGCTGGTGTAGAGAGCCTTCGGACTGGCCTCGTGAATGGCCTCGGCCACGAGGCGCCGGTACTCCTGGTAGCGCGAGTAGTGCCAGGCCGTCCATCTGCCCCAGTCGGGTGAGCTCTGGTCACGTGGCGCTTCGGTCCCGGTCTCCGCCTTCCATGCCGCCAGGCAGCGCGGGCACCAGCAGGGACGAGTCAGGATGTAGTCGCCGTCGAACCAGAAGCCCTCCGGGTCATACTTGGCGATGATCTCGCGGATCTGCGGCAGGAACCGCTCGTACAGGTATCCCTTGTGATCGGCGTTGGGGCGCTGGCAGACGACCGGCTCGCCGTTGAGTACCGGCTTGCCGTCGGCGCCGATCTGGAACCACTCGGGATGCAACTTGAAGTCCATGGGACGCCGGTCCACGGACATGTAGACGCACAGCTTGCTGCCCAGACGACGGGTGACTTCCTTGAAGGTGCCTAGCGTGTCGTAGGGATCGGGATTGCGCAGCCCGACCTCCGTGGGGTAGGTGGCGTAGCCGTTGCTCTGCGCCGAGACCTGGATCATGTCACAGGCGATCGTGCCGAAGGCCGCGGTCAGGTCATCCACGCTCTGGCCCTGTCCCAGCGCGCCCGAGTGGTTGTCGCAGTGGATGTTCAGCAGCGAGTCCCGGTACCAGGCATTGCGAGGTTCCGCCGGGGCGTCCTGACCGTAGGCGAGAGTCGCGAGCATCAGCGTCAGCGCACACAGAACGGGGCCTATCGGGTGCATGGGAGGTTCTCCCCCTAGTTGGTCGGTTCTGAAGAGCAGTCGCAGTCTCAACCCCTGGCGGGCACTACCATGCCGGATGCGGGATCTTCGCAGCGTCCGGATACGGCACCCCGTAGCCCTTGATCGACGCCCAGAGGAGCCGGTTGAAGGTGTCCTCATCGCACTCATCCACCTCGTCGAGGGGCAGCGCCTCCGAGACCTTTGCCCAGTGCAGGGCTTCGCCGCTAAGTGATGCCTTGGTCGGGTTCATCTCATCGAGCGGGATGAGGTTGGGCACCGCGACGAAAGGAGTGAAGTTGGGCTTGTCCGTGAAGCACGCCGTCATCGGTGTGGCCCTGGCGTCGATCTGGTTCATCGGCGGCAACCCGAGGATCTGCTCGATGGTGCGGATCATGCTCGTCTGGTTGTAGTTGGTGCTCACGACACGACCACCCATCCGGGAGTAGGCGCTGGCGACAAGACCGACGGTGCGGTGACCGTCCACGTGGTCGACGCCGGCCTGCGGATCATCCTCGGTGATGAATACGACCGTGTCCCTCCAGAACCGGCTGCGCGAGAGCGCCTCCAGGATGCGACCGAC
>JBDKVB010000065.1 GCA_039679385.1 Armatimonadia bacterium
TGGCGGCGATACGCTTTTGTGAAGGCCAACCGCCACCCCGCGCCCCCGACTGAACACCCACCGATACTACCGCCCCATACCACTTACCCTACTTTCACAACCTTGATGCTAAAACCGATGCTCCTGCGCCTCCTACGCCTGCTTGGCTGCCCCACCGGCCCCTTGCGCATCCCGCCCGAGGCCCCGTATCAGGTCCAGGTCGAGGGTGCCCTTCTGACCCCAGCCGCCCTTCCCGGGCTCGATGGCAGGTCGGAATCGCTCGTAGAGTCCGTAGGCAACTTCGGCCAGGTCCTCCGGCGCATAGGCCGCGGCGAGCTCCTCCATTGCCTGCCGCACTCGCGGCAGGCTTTCCCCGAACTTGCTCTCCAGGTATCGGGTCACGCTGGACGGATCGACCGGCTTGTCACCGGTCACCGCCCTCACACCGGCCTCCGTCTGCTTGGCCGGAATCGACCTCCCACACAGAGGTACCCAGAACTCCTCACCCAGGCCGGTCTTCCTGGGAGGGCCCCCTTCCTCCGGGCCCTTGGGCGGACCGAACACCCCAAGCCGCCGTCCTTTGGCTTGAGCGTTCAGCCCGGCCATCGTCTTCCCGAGGGTCAGGGACGCCTCCCAGTCGTATCCCAGTCGCGCAGCAACAACGGCGCCCCACAGCGCCATCACCGGAGCACGGTTGATGCTGACCTGATCCTCCGCCACGGTCAACCCCTCCTCGCTCAGCGTCAGGCAAGGTGTGGGTGCCGGCTGCTGTCCTTCTCCCACACCTAGCTGCCCACGACCTCCGATACATCCATCACATACATCTGACGCTGCCCTTCATGCGTCGAATCGAAGCACACCGTCTTTCCGTCCCGGCTCCAGCGCGGATGCAGGTCACAGCGCCACTCCGGGTCGGGCGTCGGAATCGAGTAGAACCGCCCCAGGTCGATGCGGGTGTTGTCGGCTACTCGGTAGGCAATCAGCGTGCGCTTCTGGTCCTCACGGGCCGGATAGGTGTCGGTGAGGATCCAGTTGCCATCGGGCGAGTAAGAGCAGTGACCGTCGGTCTGGAACACGTCCTCGCCGATGATGGGCGCCTCGGCGCTGCGGTCGGTGAACAGATAGTAGTGATCGCCCCGGTCATGCTGTCGGGCCCAGGCGAGCACTTTGTCCGAGCCGCACCAGTCGAAGTGCGAAGTCATGTCATCGTCGTTCAGCAGGCAGATGTCCGACCCGTCAGTGTTGGCCGTGAACAGCCGTGTCGTCCACGGCTTGCCCGGGATCCGCCACCGGTTCAGGAAGATGAACCGCGTGCCGTCGGCGTTGAACTGCAGGTGGTTGAACCAGTGCCGCTTGCCGACCATATCCGGCCGTGTGCTGATCTCGTAGACCTGCTGCAGGTTGATGATCAGCTCGTAGTTGCCCGTCTCCAGGTCCATCATCCACAGCCCGTCATCGCTGCTCAGATCAGGACCGGCGAGATGCATCAGATGGTTGTAGCCATACCCCGGCCGGTTCGAGTGGACGCGCGAGAAGTTCAGCGTAACGGCCTTCTTGCCGTCCCGACTCACCGCGTAGATGGGCAGCGGAAGCTCGCGCTTCTCGCCCGTGAACACGTCCTGAATCACCGAGACATAGTGGTCGCCGGCGAGACGGTTGTAGATGATGTGCCGATCCGGAGCCGTCGCCAGCCACTGCAGGTGTGTCCCCTGCTGCCAGTTGAAGGCTTGCGTCTCGGCAAGAGGGATGAACTTATTCCCCTCCTGCAGATCGACCATGCCGATCGTAGCCACGTCGGTTGGCTCCACCGGACGGTCCATGAAGTCGACCTCGAGGCTGAGCATATAGCGACCCGTGATGTCCCACGGGAACTTGTCGTAGTAGCCGAACCAGTGGAACTTCGGACCGCTGGTGACGGCCTTGGCATCAAGGTAGTGCTGGAGGGTTGGCATAGCTAAAAGCCTCGCTAAGGTGATGGGGGCGCAAGTGACGACAGCAGCAGGTTCGCCATAGCCGCCGGCATCCCTGCCTACCATCTCAACAGTCCTACCTGCGCCGTAACACCTGACTCTGCCCCACTTCCTGGTCAGGAGGGCGTGATCAGCGCTGGCGGCCAGCACCGAGCCAATGCCGATCGGCGCTGCAAGAGTGAGGCTTCCTCCGTCGTTTCCCTCTTGAGGACTGGCGATGGGGCGCCACGGGTCCTGACCTCACCCCCTCTCGCTGCGCTCGACTCCCCCTCGCCACCGCGTGGAGAGGGGGCTTGGGGGGTGATGTGTCGTTGCCGATCGTGGACAGGGGACTGGAGGGGGAGATGCCGCCTTGACGGTCCCTTGGCACCGTGTTAGCATGGCCCCGTGCAGGACCCAGGCCCCGTTACAGCGACCGGCGAGACCCTCGACGACGTCGCCGCGGCGCAGTTGCTTGCCCGCGGTCGTGAAGCCGTGGAAAGCGAAGTCGGGCGGGTCATCGTCGGCCAGCACGAAGTCATCGAACAACTCCTCATCGCCCTCTTCTCCGACGGTCACTGCCTCTTTGTCGGCGTACCCGGTCTGGGCAAGACCCTTCTGGTCCGCACCGTCGCTCGCTGCCTGCACCTCCACTTCTCCCGCATCCAGTTCACGCCCGACTTGATGCCCGCTGACATCACGGGGACCGACATCATCCAGGCCGACCCCGGCACCGGTGAGCGCAACTACCGCTTTGTCTCCGGACCGGTTTTCGGCAACGTTGTCCTCGCCGACGAGATCAACCGCACGCCACCCAAGACCCAGAGCGCACTCCTCCAGGCCATGCAGGAGCGCCAGGTGACCGTCGGCGGCCAGACCTACCCTCTCCCCTTGCCCTTCTTCGTCCTGGCAACACAGAACCCGATCGAGCAAGAGGGCACTTACCCGCTCCCGGAGGCCCAGCTCGACCGCTTCATGCTCAGCGTACACCTGGACTACCCGAGCGCTGACGAGGAGCGCCAGATCGCCGCCACTACCACCTCGGGCCACGACCCCCAGCTCCAGAAGGTAATGACCGGCCAGGAAGTTCTCCGCATGCAACAGGTCGTGCGTGCCGTGCCGGTTAGTGAAGACGCCGTCGCCTATGCGGTCCGACTGGCCCGAGCGACTCGTCCTGAGGCCGACGAAGCTCCCGCTTTCGTCAAGGAGCTTATCACCTGGGGGGCCGGTCCGCGCGCCTCACAGGCGATGATCCTCGGCGCGAAAGCCAGGGCGCTGCTCCACGGTCGCTATGCCGTCTCCCGCGATGACATCGCCTACCTGGCCCTCCCGGTCCTGCGTCACCGGATCATCCCGAGCTTCGCCGCCGAGGCCGACGGGATCGACACCGCGCAGATCGTCCTCCGCCTCCTCCAGTCCCTTCCTCGCGAGTAGCCTTCGGCTTCCGATCGCTCGCCTTGTCACTGCCTCCTGTTCCCTGACCTCCTGAAGGCACTCATGGCCCGTGCCCCCGAATCACGCGGGGCCCACGAGCAGTACTCGCAGGCCCCGACAACACAGCTCTTGAAGCCCTACACAGGCAAAGACGCACTGGCGCCGCCTAGCCGCCGACCATCGCCTTGCCCTGCGGCGTCTTGGCCCACCACCGCAGCATGTGGATCCGGTAGGCAACATACTGAGGGTTCCGCGAGGGCGACTCCTCGACCGGAATCGCCGCCAGCGATCCGACGTCCTTGCCCTCGAACTCCCTCAGCAGGCGCTCGGAGTTCATCAGCGCGGCCTGGTCGTGAGATCGAACCGTGGTCTTGGCCAGGGTATCGCAGGCGATATCGAGGTCGCGGCAGCAGATCAGACCGGCACGGTCTGCCGACAGCTCGCAGCGCTGCTGCCAGGCGTGCCCCAGGCGCTTGAGGCGGAGGAGGTCC
Organism: Armatimonadia bacterium; assembly: GCA_039679385.1. Taxonomy (NCBI): domain Bacteria; kingdom Bacillati; phylum Armatimonadota; class Armatimonadia; species Armatimonadia bacterium. The sequence goes on from JBDKVB010000065.1 coordinate 3,854, forward strand.
TCGGAACTCACCTTCTCGTCCCAGTACTTCAGGTGTGCCTCGAGGAACTCGTTGAGCGCACTCGCCAGATCGCCGGCAAGCGCCGAGCGTCGCTTCGTGATGATCTTCACAGCCTGCATCTGCGCCAGGTAGCCCGTGTTAAGGTGGCCGATCTCGCGCCCGATCTGGAACATCATCTGCTCCTCACTCAGCGCACGCAGCACCCCGGTGGGGACGGCGAGCAGCGGCTCCTGGTTCTTGATGATGACCGGGTGCAGACACCGCTCCGGGAAAATCTGCAAGTCAGGGGCCTCAACGCTCAGCATGGCCGCCGTATGCTCGGTGACCTTGTAGATCAGCGGGTGCAGATTACGGTCTGCGTGGGCACAAAGCTCCAGGACCGTCAGCCAGACATCCCGGTCGGCCCAGAGGCTCTGGATGCGCTGGGTCATCATCGCCACAACAGGTTCGGCCTGCCACTTGGTGAGGAAGAGCCGGTCCTGCTCGTACTCCCAGGGCTGCCCGCCGTGGTTGTTCGGCGGCGCGGGGTTGTTCTGTGGCGCGGGATTGGCCGCTGGTGCCGGTGTGGCCGGCTCAGCTCCGCCCTGCTCCTCTTCCGCTTCGTCGCTGGCAATGTCGTCGGTCAGGGCTCGCGTGATGAAGGGATCGGGACCAACCGACCGATCACCCGCCGCGGCAGCACCCTCTTCATCGCCCGCGCCAACCAGATCACCGTCGTCACCAAGGTCGTCGCTGAGTGGACCCTTGCGCTGCGACACGAAGGGGTCCGGGGCGATGCTGCGTACACGGGTCAGCCGGTCCGCTGCTGCCGGCGAGATCTGCCGCAGCATGGTCCAGGCATCCTGGTGGTCATGGTCGAGGGCCAGCACTTCCTCCAGCTCGTGGGTGGCCCTGTGCGTGTCGCCGGCTGAGGCGTAGTGGCGGGCCAGCCACAGGCGAACGTCCACGAAGGTGGGGTCCTCCTCGGTGGCCGTCCGGGCCAGGTCGATTGCCTTCTCGACGTGGCCCTTCTGCATCTCCTGTGTCGCCTGGCGCCACTTGAAGTACGCGCTCTTTCGCTGCGGCGACATGTCATCCATGGCCATAGTCATGGTAGGGTCTCCCCTCTGCCGGTGGTGAGCGGGTCGGCCGACTACAACGACTTCCGGTGCATCGACACTAGTTCCGACACTTCGCCGTCGCCCCGGTTCATCCTTCCCGAATCCCCGGCTTTCCTCAAACCCGCGGAAGCCAGTAGCGCTTCGCGATCTCCGGAGCGATGAAAGGCGTGATGTTGCCCCACACGAGTCCACCCCAGAAGAACTGCCCTATCGCCAGCCCAACAAAGCACGGGATCAGTTGCCGGTACAGCCGCGCCCCTCCCAGCCGCAGCACAAGCGTCTTGACTACCCAGGTCAGCAGGATATCGCCCCAGATTGGACACTCGTTCCAGTACGCAGTAGATACCAGATACCCCACTGGATGCAAAGGAAAACGCAGGAAGAAGAACCGCAACGAAGCCAGGGCCAGGGTAACCACTCCGCCTGCCACAGCAAAGAGCGCTCTCGTCGTGTCCGGCCGTCCCATGGTCGTGATAAGCCGGTCCATGTCGTCATAGGTCTGCATCGCCACCTTCGCACGGTGGTCACCCAGACCCGTCCCGCCATCCACGATGTTCTGGCCATACTGGTAGTAGGCCGTCAGATGCGCCCACGCCGCCCCTGCGAACCCGATGATCATGGCTCCCAGCAGGGCCGTTGCCATCTCCCGCCGCCGCATGTCCGCCTCGTCGGCGAGACGCAGGCCGTCGATCTGGTACGCTGCCATGAAGTGCGAGTAGTAGTGGTAGGACAGCCAGCCCAGGCTGCTGAGGAGCACCAGGTTCCGCTCCTTGCCAAAAGCCAACAGGCCCCGAGCGCCCAGGAATATCTGCAAGTTCTTGATTGGGTAATCAGTCGGGTAGATCTGGCAGTACGGGATCCCCGCCTCGGCCCGAATCCTCGCATAGACCAGCGAGTAGGCGAGTATGGTCGCAAAGAAGATTGCCGCGAGCAACCCGTTCATCCCCGACACGACACACCAGCAGACCAGGAAGCCGAACCCGCCGAAGAAGGCCAGGGCGGCACCCCAGTCCGGCAGGATCTCGTTGCGCTCCGCCTTCTCCGAGTTCGGTGCCAGGGCCCGGCGCAGGATCCCGAGGATCTCCTTCCGCGCCATGAACACCAGCACCAGGGCCATCACCGGGTAGCCACCCGAGCACTGTTCGAACATATAGGGCATGTTGCTGTTGTCGTACCCGAACACTCGCGCACCGACCGCCAGCCCCTTGTTCGCCAGGAAGAAGAACCAGACCGAGAACAGTACCTCCAGGTTCACCAGGTAGCCCAGCCCCACGACCTGCGGGAAGTGATGCCAGCGGAAGGGCCGCAGAGCCGTCCAGGGCGCCTCGGTGAACAGGTCACCAAGGTCCGTCACCGTTCCCAGCCCGGGGAAGCCGGGGTTCATCGCCTGCAGCACGTTCGTGAGGTTGAACAGGAACGCCCCGCCGAATCCTATGTAGAATATGGGGTTGCGGAACAGGTTGATGGCCTCGCCGGGCTTGGGCAGTATCTGCGTCGGCAGATACAGGATCGGGAACTGCAGCCGGTCGCCCTCAACCCAGCGGCGTCGAAAGAACGTCAGCATCCCCGTGATGCATACGAACACCGCGATGAACAGCAGCGACCATCGCCCCAGCACCGGCAGCCACGCACCCCAGGGCACACCCTCGTTCTGCGCTCCCTCATAGCACTGGCGAATCAGCTCGTCATCCCGCACAACCTGCCAGTCTGGGAGCTGGCTCCACATCTCCGCGTAGCGGTTGGTCGGTTGCGCGAAGTAACTCAGGACTGTGAGGTGTGGCAGGAACGCCCTCATGATCCCGTAGCTCGCCATCGGCACCGCCAGCGCCATGCACGCGTAGATGGTGAACAGCTCCGCTCGGGTCAGTCCCAGCCGCTTCCATACCCGCTGACCAAGAGCGCTGGTCCCCGCCAAGAACAGGAGCCAGCCAACTGCGATCGCAGGCGGCGTCCCACCGGTTGCGTAGCTGCCGGTGAGCAGTTCGGTCCGCAGCACCCACACCATCGTAAGGGTGATCGCCGCGAGGAACACAATCGTCGAGCGAAGGGTCAGGCCTCGCTGGAAGGTCTCGTTACCCATAGCTTCTCAGTCTCATCGTTCTGCGGGTCCCCGGTCGCCAATCCCCAGGTCCCAGTCAGCCGTCAAGCAGTCGCACTCCCCGCTCCTGCAAGCCGGCCCGAACCCGCGTGCCTTCAAGCTCGTGAGGGAGCAGGCCCTCACTGGCAGCCAGTGCAGCAGCGAGTCCTGCTGCCTGTCCGGTCGCCATGCAGGTGCCGGTGACACGGTACGAAGCATGGGCCTCGTGGGTCCCTGACAGGCAGCGTCCGGCCACCAGCAGGCCGGTCAGCTCTTGCGGCAGCAGGCATCGGTACGGAATCTCGTAAGGCTGCATCCGCGCTCCGTGTCCCGAGGGCACGCCTGAGCCCGGTGCGGGCTCATGGATGTCCACGCCGAAGCCGCAGGCCGCGATGGCGTCCTTGAACCGCCGACCGGCGACCAGATCTTCAAGGGTGAGCGTGTACTCCCCGCAGATCCGCCGACTCTCCCGAATCCCAATCTGCCCCGCCGTCTGGGCCAGTCGCGCACCTTCCAGGCCTGGCACATGCTTCAGGACCTCTGCAGCCGCCAGGGCCTGCCGCCGACCGTCGATGATCCCGCGCGTCAAGTCAACCGGACACAGCGGATTCAGCCGGTAGACATGGGTAAGCTGCACCGCCGCGCGTCGGGGATCGGGCAGCGTGATCACCCAGGGGGCATAGCCGACACGCCCGACAGGCAGCTCATAGCCAAGCCCGGCTTCCTCCGTCGCCCGCACCATGGCGTCATACAGGTCAGTCGCCCGCTCCAGCACGAAGTCCGGGCTCAGGCCCTCCAGCTCGAACATGAGGGTCATCGGCTGGACCAGCCCGTCAGAGGGCCGTCCGAGCTCGAAGGGTGCTCCCGCTCGGGCAGCGATATCGCCGTCACCCGTGCAGTCGATGGTGACCCGGGCCAGACAGGCCTCTCGCCCGGCCTTGCTCTCGACCACTGCTCCGAGCACTTGCCCTTCCTGGACGATCGCATCGACGCCGAGCACACCGTACAGGACCTCGACGCCCGCCTCGAGCATCATGCTCTCGAGTTCGACCTTCATCCGCTCGGGGTCGAAGGTGTACGCGAAGAGCCAGCGTGTCCAGGCCCCGGCTTCCTTCAGCCGACCAATCAACTCGGCGATCAGCCACCCATTTCGGTCTGCCTCGAAGAACGGGTTCACCAGTCCCGCCGTCCACATTCCGCCCAGGAGGTTGTACCGTTCAAGCAGCAGGACCTTCGCACCACTCCGAGCAGCCGCCAGGGCCGCACCGACACCGGCCGGTCCGCCACCGATCACCAGCACCTCAGTGTCCGCTCGCACCGGCACACGTCGCGGCGCTTCGGTCACCTCTCGGCGTGTCTCCTCGAGCTTCATTGGATGGGGCTCGTACCTGTGCATACTATCCTCCCGACTCTCCACGCCAAAGTGGCTTGGCCGTTGCCCCTGTCGTTGTCTCTCCCTCTCTCCACGGGTGGAGAGAGGGCCGGGGAGTGAGGTGCCGTGCCTTTGCCTTTCCCTTGCCATCCCTCGCCAAGTGTGGCACCATGCTGCAATTCCGCGCGGCGCAGTCGGGGCAGCGCGACCGACAGAACGGCCTCGCCTATGAGCTTACAGGAAATCCTGCTCCCCCTTCTCGCAATCACCTTCGGTGCGTCGGTGCTTCAGGGCGCTATCGGCTTCGGCTTTGGCCTGGTCGCCGTAGCAGCCCTCTCGCTGTTCCTGCCCGTGCGTGCCTGCACTCCCGTCGTCGCAATCCTCAATGCCCCCGTCATCGTGTACGTGTTCTGGAGCCTGCGGCGCTCGGTCGTCTGGTCGCGCCTGACTCCCGTCCTGATCGGCGTCCTCGTGGGCATCCCCTTTGGCGTCTTCGTCCTCAAGCTGTGGCCCAATGCACTCCTACTCCGCATCCTCGGTGTCATCCTGCTCTTCACAGCCTTCCGCACCATCAAGGGCGGTCGCAACGGCAACGGAGAGGACTGTGACGAAGCCCCCTTACGTCCCTGGCTCGACCGAATCGTCAGCGTCTCTGTCGGCGCAGCAAGTGGCGCCCTCGGTGGCGCCTTCAATACGGGTGGACCGCCGGTCATCGCCTGGGTCTACTCGCGCCCCTGGACCAAGGAGCAGCGCACCGCCACGGTACAGGCCGTCTTCTTCCTCAGCAGCTTCGCGCGCATCCTCACCATGGCCAGTGCCGGGCTCTACACACGCGATCTGGTCATGGCCGGTCTCATCGGAGTGCCTGTGGGCATCCTCGGCGCCCTGGCCGGTTATGCCATCTTCAAGCGTGTCCCTCGCCGGGCGCTGGAGATCATCACAGCCCTCTTCCTGGTCTTCATGGGCCTCAAGCTCATCCTTGCACCAGGCGGATAGTGCCCGAGCAGTCGCCCCTTGCCCTACCACGTGATCCTCCGCGCCCAGTCACGGACCTGCTTCACCTTCTCCACACCGGCTGAGGGTGGCAGCACGCCCGCTGAGGTCAGTACAACACCGCGGATTGATCCCGCCGCTTCCAGATCGCTCTCCACTTCCCGGCAGATCGCCTCCGCCGAGCGCGGCCACAGGGCAGCGTTGGTCCCGCCGATCACCGCAAGATTGGGGCACAGCCGCCCGCGGTCGGCCAGAGTGGTGTTCCCGACCGGCGGCGTCGTGTAGGCCTCGATCGCGATAGCCGGAAGCTCGGCGATACGTGGCAAAAGCGCCTTGAGATGCCCACACTGGTGCAGGATCTGCTGCTTCCCGTGCCTGTGAATCGCCTGACCGTAGTCGTGCAGGTGCTTCCAGCAGTAGCGCTCGAACACCGCCGGGGAGAGCAAGGTCGTCGAGGTGTTCTCCACGCACACCACCCACTCATAGGGGCACGCCGGGAGCATCGCTGCGAGGAACCGCAGCCGATCCTCGTGCATGAGCTGGATCAGCTCCTCCACCTCAGCCGGATGGTCCTCCAGCATCAGGTACGTGCCCTGCACGCCGCACAGGTGCTGGAGCAGCTCCATCAACGGTGAGATGCCCATGCCCGTGGTGGTGATGCCCCGTTCGCCGACCGCAGCCAGCTTCGCCTCTCCGCGTTGCCGCAGTTCGTCATGGACCTCGTAGCGCGTCGCCGCAAACAGGTGTCGAGCGGCCCTAAGGTCGGCGGTTGTCCTGATCGGAAACTCCAGTGGGTGCCAGGAGTCGGAGGCCGGTGCATATCCTTCCACCGACCTGAGCGTTCCGTCAGGGGTCTCAAGCAGCACCGTGCGACGGCCCTCCTTCTCGGAGACCCGTCGAGTGACGCGATCGGTCCTGCCCACTACCGGCGCAGGGCCCGAGGCCATGTGGTCGAGCTCGAGGTGGTCCACGAGCTCCAACTCGCTCATCGACCGGTAGGGCTCCGGCTGATGCTGCAGGAACGCGTTGCCGAAGATCTTGACCCAGAAGGGAAGACGATCCACAGGTTGCTGCCGCAGAGCTGCCTCAAACCGCTCCTTGCCGGTCATCATGCGATGCTCACACCCCTGCGCAAGGTTCGTGTCGTCAGGTGCTCTCTTCTCAGCGACCGGTTGTTCCTTGCCCCAAGCCGAGGGACCTTCGCAGGCACGTGCCGAGCAGGATTCGCCGCGCCTTCGGGGAATTGGCCAGAAACAACCTATCGGGAGGCAACTCATGAGCAGACGTACCAAGGTGGGGGTGCTCGCGTCAGGCGGGGGTACCAATCTACAAGCCATCCTCGACGCGTCCCAGGCGTCCAGAATCGACGCCGAGATCGTCGTCGTCATCAGTGACCGCGAGGGCGCCGGTTGTCTCGACCGTGCCCGCAGCCATGGCATCGACGCGGTCCATATCAAGGTGCCCAAGACGGGCACCGAGGCCTGGCGGGCAGCAAACGAGCAGATCGTCGCCGTCCTCCGCGACGCCCAGGTCGAGCTCGTGGCCATGGCGGGCTACATGCGGATGATCTCACCGAGCCTCCTCAAAGCCTTCCCTGGCGCCGTGATGAACATCCATCCGGCCCTTCTCCCCTCCTTCCCGGGCACTCACGGCCAGGGCGACGCCAATGCCCATGGCGTGAAGCTGGCCGGAGCCACAGTGCACTTCGCCGATGAGGAGTTCGACCGCGGACCGATCATCATCCAGGGCGTCGTACCCGTTCAGGGCGACGACACCGACGACGCTCTGGCGGCGCGAATCCTCACCGTCGAGCATCGCATCTACCCCCAGGCGATCCAGTGGTTCTCTCAGGGGAGGCTGCGAATCGAGGGACGACGGGTGCTCCTCGACGGTGAGCCGGTCAGCGGAACCAACAGCCTGATCTGGCCCCCGATCGAGTGGCAGTAGCTCGTCCGAAGAGTCCCCAACCAACCGAGTAACAGAAGAGCCGGACGGGTACGCGCACCCGCTGCAGCGCGCACTCGTCCGGCTTTGCCTTTCCTCATCCAGGCCCTACTGCTTGCCCTTGGGCCCGAGTTCCTTCACCACAAGCTCAATCCGCGACAGGTCGTTCGTCCCCATGCCCTGCTTGGCCGCCTCTGCGATGTGAACCGGCTCCGGGTTCCGCTGCAGGAGCCTCACGAGGCCGCGCTTCACCCGGCACATGTCAATGAGCTGCATGGCGACGGTGTCGACCGCCACAGGGTCCGTCCCGACCAGGATCGCGTAGTAGGGCTGTAGGTACTGGGGCTTGAAGGACGGCCCGCCTTCATACTGGATGGCCTTGGCGTCGCAGATGATCAGCCGCTGCTTCGTGCGGATGTTGGCGTCACGGCCCACGTCGATGATGGCCGGCGTGCAGTGGTTGACCTTGTGGAAGGCGTTCGGGTTGTCGATGCTGCCGAAGTGGTTCTTCAGCGCACAGGTCAGTCCGGCCCAGCAGTGGTCCTTCAGCACGGGCACATTCACCAGCGCCGTACACTGCCGGGAGACGATGCGGCTGAGCTTGTAGGCCGTGTCGCCGCGGAAGGTCTGACGCTCCTCGTAGCCCGGATTCCCCGACCCCGGTGGCCCGACCGTCCCATAGCACTGCACGTCGGAGCCACCCTTGTTGATCGTGTAGCCACCCTTCTCCAGGTCCCGGTCTTCCTTATCAAACACGATCACGTGGTTGCGCGGAATGCCGCACATGACCGCGCCGGCGGCAATCGCATCCACGATGTCCGGGTGCGGCACCACTCCCGCCGCGATGGCATTCAGCTTGACCCCGACGATGTCCTCTGGCTTGAGAAAGCGCCGCCAGGCCTCCTCGCGGGTGACTTCTCCGCCCACGAAGGCACGCACACCTTCATGAACCATCTCCGAGAAGATCCGCCGCACCACACTCTCTCCCGGCTCCGCAGCCAGCGCCAGGTTCCGCACCACGACGACCCGCGACTTACCCTCCTGGGCGAAGGCCGCCATGCCCGGCAGCCCGGCAGAGGACACCGCCGCGGCGGAAAGCGAAGCTCTCAGAAAACCTCGTCGATCCATGAGGCTACCTGCGATCAGTGCCCGACTCTCAGCGCCAACGTCCCGGGATCCGCAGACCGCACTCCGTGCATACCCCACTGTTCGGGTCGAAGGCCGTGAAAGTGGACTCGTAGTTATTGCGGTAGATCATCTTGGCACCGCACTTTGGACAGTAGCTCGACTCGCCCGGGTCTCCGGGCATGTTCCCCAGGTACACGTAGTGCAAGCCTGCGTCGAACCCTATCTTGCGCAGTCGTCGCAGCGTGTCGTTCGGCGTCGGCGCCACGTTCCGCAGCTTGTACTGCGGGAAGAACTTCGACACATGCAAGGGCGTGTCCGAGCCGCAGTTGTCGCGGATCCACTTGCACATGGCCGCGAACTCCTGGTCCTTGTCGTTGTAGCCGGGCACCACCAGGTTCGTCAGCTCCAGCCACACCTCCGGATGGCGCCGCACTCGCTTGATGTTGTTGAGCACCGTCGTGAGGTCGCCGCCCGTCATCGTCTTGTAGAAGTTCTCGCTGAAGCCCTTCAGGTCCACATTGATTGCGTCGACGTTGCAGCAGAGCTCCTCAAAGGCCGGTGAGCAGGCGTAGGCGGCCGTATGCACCGCCACCTTGATCCCCAGCGGTCGGGCGATGTTGGCCACGTCCAGCACGTACTCGATGACCTGCATCGGCTCGCTGTAGGTGAAGGTCACCGAGTTGTAGCCGTTCTGACGCAACTGCGCGACCAACCCCTGGGGCGACAGACTCTTGTTGTCGGAGGTCTCCGGCCGCGCCTTGGCAAACTGGGCGCTCTGACAGTACTTGCAGTCCAGGCTGCAGCCCGCGAACCCTAGCCCAATCGTCCACGTGCGAGGCAGGAAGTGGTAGAAGGGCCCCTTCTCCATGCGCTCCAGACGGATCTCGCAGGGCTTGCCGTAGACCTTCGAGATGTAGTACCCGTCCTCATTCTCGCGTGTCCCGCAGGTTCCCCTCTCGCCCGGCTGGATCACACAGCGGCTCGGGCACAGGTCGCACTCCGTCTCCTTGCCGCCCACTGCGTGCCAGAACAGCCCCTTGTGGTTCGAGACGTTCCCGATCTCTCCCCAGGGCAGAGAGGCTACCCGTTCGGTGAGAATCTCGCTGCCCAGCAGGGGCAGCATCCCCAGTCCTACCCCGGCACGGCCGCAGGTGCTCAGAAACTCACGCCGTTGCAGCTCACGGTCTGCCAAGACCAACGACCTCCTTGGCGGCTAGGTGCAGCTCGGCACGCTTCCAGGTCATGCTCGGGTACCAGCCTGATCCCGCCGGGTGCCCGCTTCCATGAAGCAGGGCGAGGTGGTCACCCCACCTCGCCCCGGATGCTGCTCACTCTTGGTCGCCTGTTCCGCTACTTGGCCTGCCCCACCTTCACCTCTCCGCCTGCCGTGTCGGTGGTCGGCGCTGAGAGCCTCCACTTCTTCAGCTCCTGGTTGCAGTCCGAACCGAAGGCCGTCGACACCGCGGAAGCGAAGGCCACGTCATCCGTAGTCTTTTCCGGAAGCGTCTTGAGCTTCGCGAAGAAGGCCCGGTACGGCTCACGGTCAATCAGCCGGTCCTTGGCGAACCCGTGGCTGTCGAGTAGCGCGTACATCATCCCGGCGATGACCTCACCGTCGAGCTTCCCATCCTCACCGGCGATGACGTAGTTCTCCAGCGACTTCAGCGCGCCGTCGCGAGCCCGAATGACCTCCTCTTGCGGCAGCTTCACCGCTGCAGCACTCCCGATCGCATCCCGCGTCTCCGTCACCAGGTCATACTGCAGCGAGGCAGCCACGAACTTGGCGATGCCTCCCAGCAGCCCCTTGCACTCACCCAGTTGCGGGATGCCCTCGGCCAGGGCGTTCGCACTGATCTGTGCCAGTCCCAGCCCCCAGGTCGGCGGATCCTTGATCTGCGAGCCCGGCACCTTGAAGGGGTTGCCGCTGGTGCTGGCATCGCCCCGGTCGACGACGATGACCGCCTTCTGGTTGTCCGGCAGTCCGGCCCAGTCGCGCAGAACCCGCTGTGCCTCATCCCAGATGTTGGGCATGTTGTACTGCCGCATCAGCACCGCGCGAGTGTACGGGCAGAAGACGATGCAGTGCTTGCCCACGTACACATCCATGTTCGCCGGGTTCACACCGAACTTGCTCTGGACCTCCTGCACCGCCTTCAGATAGGCCTGATAGGTCGCCGGATCCTTGTAGGCTTCCTGTGCCTGCGTCCAGACCGTCACGGCATCGTCACCAAGCCCGGTGTTCTTGAAGGTCCTTGCCAGCACCTCCGTGGCCTGGCGCGCCGTGTTCGTGTCGCCCAGCTTCATCATGCACTGAGCGTACAGGTACGTTGCCGGTCCCACGAGGTCATGGCCCTTCAGGCCGGTCACGGGTGCCAGCAGGTCCGCCGCCTGCTTGTACTGCCCCAGGTTCATCAGCATGGCGGCCTGGAAGTAATGGGCCTCAGGAATCAGGTCCGACGGGCCGATACCGTATCGGATGTGATGCCCCATCTCCATGTAGGCATAGCCCGTTTTCGCCTCGTACAGCTTCATGAGTTCATAGAAGCTCGTCTTGTCCGACTCAAGCCCCACCGGGAACACATTGGGGTACTCCGCCGACAGCGCGGGGTACATCTGCCGCGAGACCTCCCAGTTCTTCTCCTCAGCGTAGAAGCTGAGCATCCGACAGAAGGCGTACACCGGCCAGGTCGCATCCGGGTACCACGGGCACGTGCAGGTCGCGTACGGGAAGTGGATGACCATTTCCTGGTACGTGTACGCTGCATCCGGCGGCGTGGACTCCTCAATGTCGCCGTAGGGGATGAAGCAGCGCGCCACCTGTCCCAGGGCCTCGCACTGCAGCGAGCTACCCTTCAGTTCGTTGGCAATGTAGGCGAAGGCTTCCTGCGCCTGTCGTAGGGCGCTGAGCTTCCCGTTCGTGGGCACCGGACCCGTGCTGCCCGTCGAGGTCTGGTAGTCTCCCCGCAGCCTCGCAACGTCGTCCGGTCCCTTGGCGCGGTTGATCTCCTGGAACAACTGGTCCTGGCGCAGGTAGGTCATGCCGATCTCGTACCAGGCCTCGTCCCACTTGTCATTCCCGGGGAACCGCTTGATGAACTCCTTGAACTTCGCGATCGCTTCCTGGTGCGCACCATTGTTCTGCAGGTGCTTGGCCTCGCGGTTCCAGAGCTCATCAGCCTCCTTCTGCGGGTCCCAGGCCAGCGGGTCGTACAGAGTGCCTGCGGTCCGCCCGGCACCACCATGAATCTGCTTCATGAGGTTATTGGCTTCCCGCATCGCCTGGTTCGTCAGCGAACTGCCGTACCAGTTGTGGATCAGGTCGTTGTACGCATCGAGGGCGCCCTGCAGGTTCCCGCTCAGTCGCATACACTCAGCGACGCACATCTGGGCATCGTCGAGCAGATCGCTGTAGGGGAAGTCGCGCTGGAGGTCACGGAGCGCATTGATCGCGGACCGGTAGTCCTCGACCTCCTTGTAGCGCTTGGCGACGTCAAACAGCGACTCAGGACAGTACTCGCTCTTGGGGTACTTGTAGGCGAGCTCGTTGAGGACGTCCAGCGTGTTGCGCTCCTGGTTCGTGGCCGAGTACTCGTGCAACAACAGGTGCAACGCATTCGGCGCCCAGGTGCTGCCGGGCCACTTCTTCACCAGGTACTCGAAGGTCGCGATGGCCTCCGCATGCTGGTGGTCCGTGACGTAGAGGTTCCCCAGTTTCCAGCAGGCGTCATCCGCCAGGTCGCTGTCTGGGAGCGATTCCTCCAGACTCCGGTACGCCCACTCGACGTTCCGCCATGCATCCGGCCGCAGCTCCGAAACGCGCCCGTAATGCATGTAGGTGTTGTCGGCGAAGGCGGTGTCCGCGAAACGGTTGAGGAACGCCTCGCCCGCCTCGATGGCCTCTTTGATCTTGGCCTCCTGCCTCAGCTTGCAGCAGGTGTAACTCGCGGCGGCAGCGTCGTCATGCTGGTTGTACGCGGTGAGGCGGGTCGGGAGCAGAGCGAGGTCGTGGAAAGAGGGCGTGACTGCCTTGGTAATGTCGAAATCCTCTGCCAGGGCAACGGAGACGAGGAGCAGGAGACACGCAACTAACAGGCTTCCCGGTCGCATGCGGACGTCCCTCCTGAGAGAGCACGTCTGGCGGCGAGCCCCGGAAGGGGCTCCCGCTTCTACGATCCACCACCAATATACTAACCAGTTAACCCTTTCGCTTCAAGTGGTAAACCTTTCGTTGGGTGCCCCAGGCTACAGTCCGACACAAAAGAGCCCCTAACCAACTTCGAGAGGTCCTTGACCCCTGCTGTTTCGGTGTGCTATATTATCGGCCGTCAGATCGGGGCGTGGCGCAGTTTGGCTAGCGCGCACGGTTCGGGACCGTGAGGTCGGCGGTTCAAGTCCGCCCGCCCCGACCACCTGTCTCTCACATGCAAGCCCTCGCACCCGCGAGGGCTTTCTGCGTTCTGGGCAGGTGTCACTGACCGTCCCGGGGAAGTCGTCGACCCGAAAGGCGAGTGACCAAGATGCCCGATCCGATCCAGCTCTTGCGCGACCTCGTAGCGACCCCGAGTGTGAACCCCTCCGACGCCGAGCCCGACGACACTCTCTTCGGGGAGGCCCGAGTCGTCGACCTGCTCGAGGCCTGGTTCCACCGCCACAGGATCCACTGCCTGCGACAGCAGGCCGCTCCCGGCAGGCAGAACCTCATCGCCGTCGTCGAAGGCACGGGCCCCGAGACGCGCCTTCTCGAGGCGCATACCGACACCGTCTCCGTCGAGGGCATGACCATCGACCCCTTTGACCCTCGCACGGACGGCGAGCGCATGTGGGGCCGAGGCTCCTGTGACTGCAAAGCCTCCCTCGCGGCCATGGCGACAGCCCTGGTGCGCGTAGCACGCGCCGGTCGTCCCTCCAAGACCTGCCTCCTGGCCGCCACCTGCGGCGAGGAGTACCGCTTCGTCGGCATCAAGGCCCTCGTCACCGAGCCCCAGGAGGTCGGTCTCGACCTCAAGCCCGGTGCCGTAACCGCCTGCGTCGGCGAGCCCACAAGCCTGGACGTCATCATCGCCCACAAGGGCGCTTTCCGCTGGCGCATGACCACTCGCGGCAAGGCAGCCCACAGCAGCGACCCATCCCAGGGCGATAACGCAATCTACCGCATGGCCGACCTGCTCCATCACCTTCGGGCCTATGCGGACTCGCTTCGCGACTGCCCTCGACATCCTCTCGTCGGCGGTCCCACCTTCAGCGTCGGCGTCATCCGTGGCGGAAGTGCCGTCAATATCGTCCCCGATAGCTGCTCAGTCCTGGTCGATCGCCGTCTGATCCCCGGAGAGCGCATGGATCACGTCCTGTGCGAGGTCCGCGAGTTCCTGGGCGACCGCGTGCAGTACGAGATCGACCGCCTCCTCGAGGACTGGCCCCTGGAGACCCCGGCAGACGCTCCGATCACTCAGGCGGTCGCGGAGGCCGTTCGCTCGGTCCTCGGCCAGGCGCGTATCGGCGGCGTGCAGTTCGGCACGGATGCCAGCAAGCTCGATCAGGTCGGCGTCCCGACCGTCGTCTGCGGCCCCGGCGACATCCGCCAGGCTCACACCGCCGATGAATGGGTCCGCCTTGACCAGGTAGAGGCTGCCGCGAAGGTCTACGAGCGCCTGCTGTCCAGCTAGTCCTGCTTCATCTTCCCCATTCTGCCGCAGGAGCGTGGCGAACCGCCATGAAAGCAGCCGTCCTGACAGGTCCGCACCAGTTGGCCGTCGAGGAAGTTCCCGTCCCGAGTCCTGGACCGGCCGAGGTACTGATCCGCGTCGAGGCCTGCGGAATCTGCGGCACGGACCTTCGCATCCAGACGGCCGACTTCCCCGCAAACTACCCGGTGATCCCCGGCCACGAGTTCTGCGGGACGATCGAGGAAATCGGACCGGACGCCGGGGAACTGCAGGTCGGTCGGCGCGTGGCCGTCAACCCCAATACGCCTTGCCGACGTTGTCGCTGGTGCTACCGGGGCGAGCCGCATCTGTGCCAGAGCATGACGGCCTGCGGCGTCACCTACAATGGCGGCTTCGCCCAGTACTGCAAGGTCGCGGCGGAACTGGCCCTGCCCATACCCGAAGGCAGCGGTCTCCCCTCCGACCACTGGGCCATGATGGAGCCCATCTCCTGCTGTCTGCATGGCATCGACGTAGCGCGGATCACAGCGGGCGACACGGTCGCCATCCTTGGCGGCGGAAGCATCGGTCTGCTCCTGATGCAGATCGCTCGGCACGCCGGAGCGGCTCGGCTGATCCTCAGTGAGCCGAACGATCGCAAGCGAGAGTTGGCGAAGTCCCTGGGTGCCGACGAGGTAGTGAACCCGCTCGAACTGGGGGATGGTCTGGTGGAGGCGCTTCGTGACATGACCGCCGGCGGCGCCGACGTCGTCATCGAGGCGGCCGGTCTGCCCGTGACTGCCGGGCAGGCGCTCAAGTCTGCCCGCCGCGGCGGCACGGTGCTGTTCTTCGGGGTCTGCCCGCCCAACTTCGAGTTGCCGCTGAACCCCTACGAGGTGTACCACAGCGAGCTGACGATCCGAGGAACCTATACGAACCCCTTCACGGATAGCCGGGCTCTGCAGCTACTCGCCTCCGGCCGCGTTCAGGTCGGCCCAATCATCACTCACCGGTTCCCTCTGGAGCAGGTCGCAGAGGGCCTCGACGCCGTCCGACGGGGCGATACCGTCAAGGCCCTTGTGATCCCTTCCTGAGAGTGCCGTTGCCGCTCCAACTACTCCTGCGGGTACCGCTTCCGCGCTTCCTCCAGGTACTGGGCGACGTCGACCACCGGCGCGGTCCACAGCGTCTCCTTCTCGTCGGCGAGGTAGTCCAGGAGCTCCGTGAACTCGTACTCGGCGATCCCCAGCCGCCCTCCCTCGATGCTGTGGAAGGCGAAGATGATCCAGCGCCCGTACTTGGCCGCCTTCCGCACAAGCCCGATCAGCTCGGTCCCGCGGCAGTGCTCCCCGTTATGCGACCACAGCAGGTGCAGGTCGCAGTTCAGCGGTGTGTTCGCGAAGCCGTACTCCCCTACTCCCCGTGCCGCGACGAAGTGGCGCGCGATCATCGGCACGTAGCTTTGCCGTGTCGGACCGGAGCCCACGTCCGTCTGGTAGCATGGATAGGCGAAGCTCCGCGCCTGCGCCGGGATAACTGCTTGCAGACGCCGCTCAGCCTCCACCACATCCGCCTCGATGTCCTCAACCGTCGACCGCTCCAGGCCCTTCGCAGCCGTGTCGGTGCTGAAGTTCCGCGAGCACGTGTGGCTGAGGGTGTGGTTGCCGATCTCATGACCCCGTGCCGCAACGGCCTTCCAGGGCTCCAGCCACTTTGTCCAGTCTTCCGCCTTCGGGTTCAGGTAGAAGGTGCCCCGTAGTCCGCGCTCCTCCATCAGGGGGATCGCTCGCTCCAGTTGACTCGGATGCCCATCGTCAAAGGTCAGCGACACCGCTGCCTGCAGCGAGTCCTGCCAGACTTCTCGGCTGTCCACAATCATCAGAGCCGGATCACCTCGCGTCTTTGAGCCGATTCGCGCAGGGCGCACAGGACCTTCGTGTTCCCCAGGGTATCCTCCGGTCGGACCATCGGCTCGGCCAGACCTTCTGCCATTGCCTGGAAGCTCTCGGCCTCAAGCACGAACTCCGGCTTCCCCTCAAAGACCTCCTCACGGGTCTCTCGCCCCACTCGCACCTTGAACGACGCCCTCGCGCCGGGCTTCCACGGTGCCGGAATCTCGATGCTGCCCTTCGTACCCATGAGGTCGGCCCGGGTGTCGCCGTGGAACTTCAGGCCGACGTCGAACACCGCCAGCACACCGCTCGGGAAGCTCAACGTCCCCACAAAGCCTTCGTCCACGCCGCTTTCCTCCCCGAACTGAGCCGCTCCGAAGACCTGATACGGCTCCTCCTGGGTCAGGTAGCGCGAGAAGCTGGTGCAGTAGCAGCCCACATCCATCAATCCGCCGCCGCCCCGTTCATAGGGGAAGCTCAGACGCACGTTCTTGGGGTCACCAATCGTGAAGGAGAACCGCGACCGTATCACCCGCAACTCGCCGATTTCCCCGGAGGCCACGATCTCGCGCAGCCGAGCGGTCTGCGGATGGAAGCGGTACATGAAGGCCTCCATCAGCAGGACCTTGGCCTTCTCCGCCGCCGCGAACATCCGCTGCGCTTCCTCCACCGTCACCGCCATCGGCTTCTCGCACAGGATGTGCTTGCCCGCCTCAGCGGCCTTGAG
>JBDKVB010000066.1 GCA_039679385.1 Armatimonadia bacterium
GGGAGGTCCTTGTAGTCAGGACGACCTCCCCGCCACCTTTGCCCGAAGAACAGGAACTACTCTCACACCTCTTCGCGGCCCGCCTTGGCCGCTCAGGGCCTGTACATGTAGCTGCTGACCCAGGACGGACGGTGCTGGCGGTGTCTCCCTCCCACCAGGGCCTCTTGCTCCCACTGCGAGTCCGTGAGCCGCTGCATGTCGTCCCTGGTGAACTCGTAGTAGCTGAGCACGAGCCCGCTGTACTCCTGCGTCTTTCCGTTCATCCCGGGGCCCCTCGCGACGATGAGGTTCAGCGGTCCGGTCGCTGCGTGGAGGACTTTGTGGGTGTTCGCATCCGTGGCGACGTCCATGACGACGGCTGGGTGCTCCGGTGACGCGTGGGCTGAGAAGTACTCCAGCAGCCACTGCCCGAAGGAGGGCAGGTAGAAGCCCCAGTTCACCTGTGGGCCAGAGAGCTTCGAGAGGGCCTCCCAGGGGTCGCGACCAGCGATCTGTGCTCGCGAGAAGGCTTCCAGCGCTCGACACAGTTGGCCCAGGTCGGTCATTCCGGCGAACTGGCGCTCACCAAGACGTTCCGCCATCTCAGCCAGACGACCATAGGCCTCGGGTACCGGTTCGACCATGACTTCCCGACCGGCACAGGAGGGCGTTACCGGCTGTTTCGCGTAGAGCACGAAGTCGTGCCGCATGTAGGTCCAGGCTGCCAGCACCGTCGTCAGGGCCTTGTCCTGCCAGGCGTCGCTCCCGAAGAAGGCGGGGACATGCGCCGAAACGTCTGGGTGCACTGTGGCGCGAAGGGCGGCCACCCATTCCGCGTAGAGGGTCGGGTGCTTTGCGTCCCCTTCGTACTTGGCGAAGCGCTGGTGCAGGCGCTGAAGCGCTGGTCGCAAGCCCGGGTACTGCTGATACTGATCGCCCAGGTGGAGGTCCGCGCGAGTGCTGTCGAAGAGCGCGTAACCGATATCAAGGCCGCTGGGGATAACCCGGTCGGACACATACGGGTAGGTTGTCTGCTGGTGGATCTCCCCGTCGGGAATGTAGCGTTCGCCCATGAACTGCACGTACTTGCCCGGAGCCTGGCCGGGGCTGCCCTGGAGCACGGGGCAGATAGCAGAAGCCGGGTACTGGGGCTTCCCGTACTCCTCCCGCACCTTGCGAACCCAGTCGTCATCGAGCCTATCGCCGAAGCGGCGGGCGACGCTGTAGAAGTCGGGAGGCGTGATGCTGTCGGGAGCGGCTGCGAAGAAGCTGATCTCGTCGTAGAGGTGCTGCCAGTCCGGGCGGATCTCTGAGCGCTCGCACAACCGTCCCAGGAGGTATGCCTGGCGCAGCCTAAGGTTGGCGTCAGGCTGCCGATCGCCCCAACCGAGCACGACCGGCAGCATGACTCGGCTCAGCCACTTCATCGCTCGGAAGTAGCGCGAGAGCTCGGGGTCCTTCGCGTAGGCTCCGCGCGGCAGATACTGCGTGAAGTCCTCCGCGGGATAGGGGCCGAACCCGGACGCTGCGTTGATCTTGGCAACGAGGTCGGCGCTTTCTGTGCTCTCCACCGCGGGGGCGTTCCCGTCCAGCAGTGCCTGCGCCACCGAGAAGAGCACCACATTGCGTCTCGCGGGCTCGCCCAGGAGAGCAACGCCGGCCAGTTGGCGATGCTCGCTGATCGCAGCCGCAAGCGCCGCCTTGGTCATGCGTCGCAGCTCCGGCAGAAGCCGCCGCTTTTCGTATTCGCTGAGACCGTCGCGGAAGAGACAGTGGAAGACGTAGAGCACCGCGTCCGAGGTGATGAAGACTGGGCGTAGCTGGTCGAGGTAGGGCGCCGTTATTTCCCAGCTCTCGGCACGCCCGAGCACAACGAAGCCGTTCTTGTCCAGCATCCTTCGAGCGCCGCCCGCCTTGCTCGCGGACGTCTTCATCTTCTGCGCATAGGGTATGCGCCGGCCGGTGTCGAGCTCTGAGCCGGATCGACGGCTGGCAGGTCCCACATAGCATCCGCAGCAGACCAAAGGCACGAGCACACACAGCAGCAGTCGCGTCCTCATTTTGATCCCCCGGGTACGAACTGAAGGCCGTAGGCCGGAAGCGTCATATCAAAGGGCAATCGTCCTCAGGTGGAGTGAAGAGGGCCAAGGGAACGGGGCCCTCTCCACGGTCACGGGTCGAGGTCAGCGCGGGCTGATGGTGACGACCGCGATGTCGTCGCCGCCAACAACGGTCTCAAGGCCCTGGCCGGCCAGTTGCTCGGCGGTCATGCTCAGCTCCGTGGCACCGATGCGCACCCTGTACTCTGCCGCAGGCGCCAGGTCGGTTGCGGACGTGTCTATACAGCAGCGCACGGGTCGCTCGTTCTCTGCGAGATTGCCGATCACCAGCAGCGCCTCATCGGTCCGATGGTAGACGGCGGCTGCGGTCTCGCTGTCGCCGGTCTGAACCGGTGCCCAGCGCGGGTCGGCGAAGCGGAACTGGCTCAGGTCACGACCGCCTAGCGGCGCGAACATCCCGGTCGCCAGCTCGTCGGCCGGCCAGGGCGGAGAGCAAGTCAGGACCGAACGCACGGTCATCTGCCGATGAACACGTTCCGGCGCGTCCTTCTCGAGGCAGCCGTAGCCGATCACTGCACGGGACCGGTGGCCCATGAAGCTCCACTCCAGGGGCAGGTCCTCCAGAGCCGGTGCGCCTGAGGACAGCCGCGAGTAGCCCCACTCCATCGCCACGATCGAGTCGGCGTAGTTCTCGGTCGCCGCCATCGGCACCATCGTGTTGTGCAGGATCATGAGGCCGTCGGGCCCCACGCGCTGTCGGGTCCAGGCCACGAGGTCCAGCAGCTCCTCGATATCCCAGTGACCTGCCGGCGACTGCGCCCAGTCGCCCGAACCAGGCTCCGGATTCTCGTGCTCATGCCCCGGCACGTGCCGCAGGTTGTGGCAGTACAGTGCCACGTTCCAGTCGTAATAGGTGCCATCGAGCGGGTGATGACTGAGCACCTTGTCGATGTAGGCCTTGTGGAACTCCAGCCAGCCGGAACGCAGGCACATCTGCGCTCCGTACTCATCGCCGGAGTAGGCGTTGTGAAGTTGCTGATAGGAGTCGTCCGGCAGTCTCGCCCAGTCGGCCCCGTGCTGCTGATACTCCTCGACGGACGGGTGCAGTTCTTTGTTGGAGAAGTAGGTCGCTACGCGAATCCCGTGCTGCTGACAGTCCCTGATGACCCGGTCGTACTCCGCCATGTCCTCCGGGCCGAAAGGTGGGTACGAGCCATCGCGCCAGAACTGCCCGTCGCGGAAGGTGTCGCCGTCGTGGTGGAAGTGAGCGCTGGCGATCCCTCTCTCGGCCCAGCCCCTGATCTCCTCAGTGGTGGGCCAGTTCTTGCGCTTGAAGGCCGTGTGCAGGAAGAGCTTGTTGGCCTGGCCGGAGATGAGGGGCACGCCGAGGAAGTAGCGGAAGGTATAGTCGCCGGAGAGCGTCAGCCCGCCGCGCGGGATGTCCAGGACCGAGACGCTGAAGCCTACGCCCGGCTGGCGTGTATGGGGAGCAAGGCGAAAGCTCCCGTGACCTGGTTTGCCGGCGACCTGGTAATCCCACTGCGACAGGTCGGAGCCGACGAACCACTCGATACCCTCACGACCCGGATCGGCGCAGCAGACATACCGGGGCACGAAGCGGCTCTCGCAGGGGCAGTCGAAAGCCTTGCCCGGTGTGAAGCGTCCCCACTGGCAGACACCGAAGGCCCCGGTCCAGGTAGCCACCTCGGCAGGCGCTCCGGGGCGAAACCCGTAGTGGCACAGTTCCGGCTGGAGTAGCCAGGAGTGCAGGCAGAGGCGGCTGACACGGGTGCCGGGCTTGAAGGAGAAGCGCTTGTCAACGCGGACGTGTCCCCAGCGGTGCAGATAGGTGTGTACGTAGCCGACACCGCAGTCACGACCCTCGGCATCGCGCAGCATGCCCTCGAAGGTGAGCTGTACCTCAAGCCCCCGACGCTCGATAGTCAGCTTCGTCTGGTTGTCGTGCCGCTCGCTGAACACTCCACCACCGGCGAGAGCTACCTCACCCGTGCAGGCGTCGAGCAGTAGGTTGCGGTCGCTGCCCTTGTGGTAGCGAACGCCGACAATCGCCCCGCCCTGGTTGAGACTGTGCGTGATGGAGTATAAACGGTTGCGGACGGTAATGGTCCGCTCCTCGTTATTCTCGACGACCTCATGTTCTTCTGGGTACACGCCGTAGGCGGTAGCCACTATTGGCCTCCAGTCTCTGTATATGGTAACGCGGGCTACAACAATATGGTTCCAGATGCCATGATGCGGCTATAGTCGTGGATGTCGTCTTGCACCAGCAGACCCGCACCTCGACCCCCGGCGCCCCCTTCGTCGCAAGTGCCTCCAGTCGAAGGCTTCTCACTTCGCCCTTCAGCGCTGTCGTCCCTCTCGGTGGCTCTGGCTACCCATATCGGTACCGCTGGAAGGGTTCTGGGCACCCTCCGGCGAAGGTCACAACCAGTACCCAAGACATCACCTCCAGGAGCGATCCCATGGGCAAGATTCCTATCGCACTTCAGCTTTACTCCGTGCGCGGTGAGGTCCAGAAGGACCTCGCAGCGACCCTCAAGGCGGTCGCCGAACTTGGCTATGAAGGTGCCGAACCGTGGGGCTACAACGGCGAGGCCCTCGAATGGATGGGACATTCGCCGGCCGAGATCCGCCGCATGTACGACGACACCGGCCTGACCTGCTGCGGGTTCCATCTGGCGACGTCAGCCCTGCTCGGTGACAATCTGAGCCGGACGATCGAGCTCAACCGAATCCTGGGCAACCGTTTCCTGGTCATCGCCGCCGACAAGCCTCGCATGAGCTCGCGCGAGACGATCATGGAGCTCGCGGGCATTCTCAACGACGCCTCGGAGAAGCTGGCCGCCGAGGGGATGTTCTCGGGCTATCACGCTCACGGCTTCGACTTCGCGACGGTTGACGGCGAGATCGCCTGGGACCTCCTGTTCAGCAACACTCGCAAGGAAGTCATCATGCAGATGGACATCGGCAACTGCGCCAATGGCGGTGGCGACCCCATCGGCACCTTGCGCAAGTTCCCGGGGCGCTCGCGGTCCCTGCACCTCAAGGACTTCGGCGGACCTGAGGGCTCGGTCATCGGCGAGGGGAAGGCTGACTGGGACACCATCTTCAGGCTGTGTGATGCGGAGCAGCCGGTGGAGTGGTATGTCGTCGAGGAGGGTGGCGCTGACGGTCTGGGCTTTGAGGTGTCAGGCCGGAGCCTGAAGGCGCTGCGGGCAATGGGCAAGTAGTGTACATGCGTGGCACGGAGCCCGGGTGTCGCTTGCAGCCTGGATCAGCGATCCCGGGCGCCGTGCTGTCGAGTGTCATGGTTGCCGGCGTCGCGTTAGCGCGTCTGACCCTCGGGCACGGACGTGCGCAGAACCCCGGTTGCAGCCTCGGCGGTCTCGAGTGACTGCTCCTGCCCGTTCACGAAAACGCGTGTCGCCCCCTCCGGCAGGTGCAGTGTCAGCTCCCACAACCGTCGCTCCGGCATCCCCTCATACCTACCCACTCGCGGGCCAAGGTCCACGCTGACTTCGCCGTCTCGCTCATGGCAGGTGATGTGCGTGGTTGCCACCTGTCCCTCGCGGTATGCCTCCGTGATTCCATCGTCCTCGTAGAGCGTGAACCCGCTGTCCTCGTGTGGGAAGATCTCCAGCCCCATCGTCTCCACTGAGCGCTGGCCCACGTAGTCCATCGGAGGCCAGGTCGGAAGCAGGGCTCCTGCCTTCACGAACAGTGGCCCGCCGCGGTCGGCAGGGGGCTCATAGCGCAGCTCCTGGGGCCCCTCATGGATCTCGCCCGTCCAGTAGTCAGTCCACTTCCCGGCGGGAAGGTAGATCGTGTCGGTGAAGGCGCAGGTCAGCAGCCACTCACCCAGCATGTACTGCAGGATCAGCTCGTCACTGCGCGGGTCCTCCGGCGCGACGAGGGGCATGGCCCGCAGGATCGGCATCCCGGTGCGGTGGGCAACGTGGGCTGCACTGTACAGGTATGGCAGGAGGCGGTAGCGGAGACGGGCGTAGAACTTGAACACCTCGTAGATCTCCGGGGGCAGAAACCATGGCTGGTTGTACTGGTGCCAGCACAGGATCTGCGACCACGGCTGCAGAAAACCGAAGTGGATGCCTGCCTTGTTCCAGACCTGCATGTCGCAACTAGTGTTCGAATGCCCCGAGAGCCCGTGGTTGAGCAGCGAGACCAGCGGCTTCGCATCCCCGCCGGTGTCGCCTGCCCAGGTGGCGGCGTACTGCTGAACGCCGGTGTAGCCACCGGCCGTGTAGATCATTGCCCGTCGTGCGGTGTGCTCCACGAAGCCCTGGCTCATCTGCTTCGCCAGCAGGACGGGATACAGGTTGTGCACTTCGGCGTCTTCCATCCCGTTGCGCCACTTGCGGTCGGGGTGGAAGCAGATCTGGTTGCTGCCATCCATCTTGAAGGCCGCTGCGCCGTTGTCCACGAACTTCCGCAGGTGGGCGAACCAGGGCTCTCCCAGCTTCGTGATCCGGTCCTGGTAGGCGGGGTGAAAGTGCGGGTCCTTGACGATGTCCTCGTCGTATCGGTCCTCGCTGATGGCCGTCGCGCCGGGCTTGGCGTCCTGCGGCGCGAGCAGTTGCTCCTCGTACTCGGTCACGTCATAGTCGCAACACAGCCATAGGCTGAGCTTGAACCCCATGTTGCGCAGAGCCGCCGTGAATCCGCCGGGCCTCTGATGAGGCATCCAGAAGGGCTGGTGGAATCGTTCCTTGCTCCACTCCTTGTTGACCGAGAAGTCGTAGTGGGTCTCCATCCAATCGGGCTCGAGCCCCACGATATCGAGCGGGATCCCCTCGCGCCGGAACATGTGGGCCTCGTACAGCACATCGCGTGCCCGCACACCGCGCTCATCACACACCCAGGTGAGGCCGTAACCGAACTGTGGCAGGAGCGCCGGTCGGCCGGTGAGTTCCGTGTACCGGTCCAGCAGAACGGGCAGCGTCTCGCCGACGATCAGGTAGTAGTCGAGTTCGCCCTGGTCCGCCGAGAAGACCAGACGGTCAGCGCAGGTCGCCCCGGCGTCTACTTGATGGAACCAGGTGCTATTGAGGAAGACGGCCCAGCCACCTGTGCTCATGAGGAAGGGAAGGGGCGCGTAGCTCGCAACATTGCGCACAATCATCCGCGTCTGATGCCCGCGCTTGTTGAGCCGGTCGCGCGTCTCGTCGCCAAGACCATACAGGCGATCCTCCGCGGCGAGCGAGAACTCGGCCCGGAAGCCTTGCTGCGGGCTTGTGGCGTCCGGTTGCCGTACCAGCACGCTTCCGTCCGCGCGGCACAGCCTTGTGCTCCCCGTGTCCTTGCAGACCGTCAGGCTTGCCTGCCCGGTCGAGAGGGTGAAGGTCGTGCCCTCCTCCGTGATGCTCGCCTCCACTGCCGGCCACTCTGTCCGGAGGATCCCATACCGTACGAGGCCGGCCTCCCCAAAGCAGCCGTCACGACTCTTGCGCACTCGGAACATATGGGGTGTGATGGCCTCCAGGCGCAGGACCTCGCCATTTGGGAGGGTGATGTCAGGCACGATGCGCTCCTTCTGGTGAGAGAGAGTTCGTGAGGCAGCAGGACCGGCGCTGAGTTCCTCCTCTCGCCTTATGGCTCCTTCGTCCTTGCACTGGCTGCACGCGAAGGGCAAGGAAGGAAGAGACCGGCGGTCAGGGCGAATAGGCACCCAGTTCGGGCCGGTACCGCCCCGGCGGAAGCCACCGCGAAGGACCGAACGGAGGCGACGTGGCAGTGGGCAAGGACATGCACGAGGCGAATAGAAGGGTGTGGGACCGGATGGCACCGGACTGGGCGCAATCAGCTGAGCGTCGTGGCGTCTGGCGCCGGTGTGTCGCTGACCCCGGCCTGGCGCTTCACGAGCGGGAGTTGGCGCTGCTCCGAGACCTGCGTGACCGCTCGGTCTGCGTGCTCGGAAGCGGGGACAACGAGGTCGTCTTCGCACTCGCTGGGATGGGAGCGCAGGTCACCTCGGTTGACATCTCCGAGGAGCAACTCGATATCGCCCGACAGCGTGCCGAGTCGCTTGGTCTGCACATCGCCTTCCTGCGCGCCGACGTGACAGACCTGAGCGCGATACCTGATGGCACCTTCGACCTGGTGTACACCGGAGGGCACGTCGCGGTCTGGGTCTCAGACCTGCGCACCTACTACGCCGAGGCCACTCGGATCCTGCGCCCCGGCGGACGGCTGGTCGTGAGCGAGTACCATCCCTTCCGGAGGGTCTTCGGTTCCGCCGAGGATCGCCTGGAAGTCGAGTACAGCTACTTCGACCGGGGTCCGCATCCCTACGACAGCGGCCAGACTGACAGCGCCGGCGACGACACGCCACTCGTCCAGTACGAGTTCCATTGGACCGTCAGCGACATGGTCACCGCAATCCTCTCGGCCGGGTGTGTGGTGGATATCCTGGAGGAGTTCGACGACGGGCGCGAGGAGTGGGAGACCGCTCCACTCACCGGCTTGCCTCTAGTGCTGCTGATCTCCGGCACCAAGCAGTGACCTCCTGCACCGGGGAAGGGTATCTGACGACCCTCGGCGAAAGCGCGTGTGGCGGTCCTTAGGCAAGGGTTGTGAAGGCACCCTTGCTTCCGGAACAGGAGGCGACCATGCGCGCAAGGCCCCACCATCTGATTGACATCATCACCCAGTACGGCGCGGGACAGCCCTTTGAACCCAGCGCGTACGGCCATGCGGTCCACACTGTGGCGGCGAAGGTGATCGCTGATCCCACGGTGGCTATCGAGTTCGGCATCGGCGCCGATGACATCTGCGCTCCCTGCAAGCATCTGGTCAAGGGGCGCTGTGATGATGTCATCGGCGGCTTTGATCCGCCCGTCTCGAAGCACGATTACAACGATGCGCTGGATGTGCGCCTGCTGGAGTTCCTGGGGATGGAGGAGGGGCAGGTCATGAGCTTTGCGGAGTACCTCGGGGTGTTGCGCAGCCACCTGGAGGGGCTCGCGGAACTGTGCCACTGGCCCGGTGAGGAGCCCCAGGTGAGACAGCAGAAGCTGGAGCGTGGGCTGGAGAAGCTGGGGGCGTGAGGGCGGAGGTCGAACACCCAAAGCCAGATGAGAAGGATCGAGAGCTATGGATAGCAGTGCGATGTGTGTCTGTCGGGAGAAGGGGACGGGCGAGATTCGGCTGGAGGACGCCTCCGGGCTGGTCGCTTTGTTCTCCGGCCAGGGGCAGCTCTTGGGCCTCGGACGCGAAGGCTGTGCCTGGAACTTCAACGCTCCGTGCTTCGGCTGGTCCTTGCGTACGGAGTGGGACTACAAGAAGCCTGAGACCTTGCGGCCATGCGGTGCCGCTCGGGTTGTACAGCCCGATGCGACGCACCTGCACCTGGAGTTCGACCGTCTGCAGTACGATGACGGCCGGCAGGTCGAAGCTTCCGTGGCGTTGGAGTGGGAGTTGGTCGACGGCCTGCTCCAGGGACGCCTAGAACGCGTCGAGCTGCCGGAGGGTCTCAAGCCCGCTGCCCTCAACTTCCCGGAGGTGCGCGTACCGTACACCAGGGGCGCACAATGGGTGGTTCCGCTTGACCTTGGCATGCTCGTGGACGAGCCGCTGAGTCAGGCCCTTGACGCCGAGGACATGAGTGCCTACCGGCGCGAGTGGACCCACATGCAGATCACCGCCTGGCTGTGCGAGGGCATCGGACTGCACCTGGACGCGCGCGACGCCGACGGCTGGATGAAGGCGGTTCTTCTCCGCGTGGGACAGGGAACCGCTCAGCTCTGCATCGAGCACCTGCTTCCGCAGCCGACCTCCGGTGCCCAGGAGTTCCCCGGCTATCGCGTGTCGCTGGCTCCCTTCGTCGGCGGCTGGTATGAGTCCGCACAGATCTACCGGCCCTGGGCAATCCAGCAGCAGTGGGCCTCACGCGGGCCAGACCAGCGGCGTGGCACCTATGTGGCCGAGTTGGCCTGCTGGCTGTGGCTCCGCGGGCGCATCAGCAACGTGTGCCCGGTGGCCAAAGAGGTCGCACGACGCCTGGAGTTGCCCGTGGCCCTTGACTGGTACTGGTGGCACAAGCATCCCTACGACACGAGTTACCCCGACTACTTCCCACCACGCGAGGGCACTGACGCCTTCCGCGGCGCCGTGGCCGACCTGCAGCAAAACAACGTCAGCGTTCAGGTCTACACCAACGGCATGTCCTGGGACCATGACGAGCCACGCTGGGAGACCGAAGGTCGCAAGTGCACGACCGTGTTGCGCGACGGCGAATACTGGGGCGTGATCTACAACACGTGGATGAACCGCCGCCTGATGCACACCTGTGGCGCCGCTGAGGGATGGCATCGCCAGGCTCTGATCACCGCCGACGGCGGGGCCGCCCTGGGCCTCAACGGCCTGTACATGGACCAGATCGCCATCGTCGGCGGCACGACCCCGTGCTTCAGCACGGAGCACGGCCATGTGCCTGGTGGCGGCTGCTATGGTGTGCAGGGGTTCCGGGAGTTGTTCCGCAAGGTCCGGGAGCGCCATCCGAATCTGGTGCTGAGCAGCGAGAGCGTCTCCGAGGTCTACCAGGACCTGCTTGACGCCTGCATCACGCTGCAGACCAGTTTCGAGGCATCAAGGGGTGCTCGCGGCTGCAAGGGCGCAGACCTCATCCCGCTGTTCCACGCCATCTATCATGGGCACGCCGTCGTGTTCGGCAACTACTCGCACATCGACGGCATCACACCCTACGATGAGCTGTGGCCTGAGGAGGCCCGTCCCGATCCGACCGAGGAACGTAACTGGCACGCGCTGTGCCCGGACCAGTTCGCGCTCGACATGGCCCGTACCGTCGCCTGTGGCTGCCAGCCCTTGGCCACCAATCTCACCGCTGCACACCTGAGCAACCCCGAGTTGGCCGAGGACATCGAGTTCTTCCTCGAGCTCAGCCGCTTCTACCACGCCCATCGCGAGTGGCTGCTGTGGGGCGAGATGCTGTCGCCCGACTCCCTGGATTGTGAGACCATCGACGTGAGCTGCATCCAGCGGACCATCTTCACGCGCCCCTCAACCATCGAGCCCTTCACTGTTCAGCGCCCGGCAGTCCTCCACAGCGCCTGGCGTAGTCCCGACGGAGCTGCAGGGCTCTTCCTCGCCAACTACACGCGCTCCGAGCAGACGGTGACAATCAGCCGCAAGGACGGCCTGGTCCCAGCGGACGGCCAGTCCACCGTGACTCTGACGCCTCGGGCCCTGCGTCTCGTCCCTCTTGCTGTCGCCTGAGCCCATGCCCCTGCGAAGCGACCACGCCCGGACGGACAGGCAGTTGCTGTCTGTCCGTCCGGGTGAAGCGAATCCCCGTCACGGTTCGCGTCTACTTGTCTTCCGCAGGCTGCCAGAGGTCGAGGTCGTCGAACCAGATCGTGCCACTACCCCCGCCCTTGGCGTCGATGTAGAAGGCCGCTGTAGCCGCGCCGGCCGGAATCGACTCCGCAGGTAGCACCGCCTCCACGAGTGTCCAGTCCGTCGTGCCGCTCGGCAAACGTCCGAGGTCTGGCAGTACCCGCCAGCCCGTCTCCAGTTCGCCCACCGGACCAGTCGCGGCCAGGCACCAACTCCCCAGCCACTTGTCGCCGAAGAAAGCCACGTTCAGGGTCACCAGACCGCCTGCAAGGTCGCGACTGCGTGCCCAGGCACGGACCTTCATCGCGCGCCCGGCCGTCGGGGTGATATGCCAGTGGACGAGCCGACGGTCGAAGGGGCCCTCCAGGCGTAGGCTGCCCAGTCCCGAGTGGCTTACTGCAGCATCCCACGAATAGGGGCTTGTGCGTTCGGGCGTCCACTGCGACAGCCCGGGCGCCTGCAGCCCGCCATCCCTGAGCAGATTCGGCGCACCGATGCTCACGGCCAGCTCGCGCTCAACCACGAGAGGTGTGAGCAGTCCCATGCTGCCCCGGGCGAAGCGGGCCCTGACGAGAACCACTCCTGACGCGCGGTCCGTCTCCGCGTCAGCCGAAAGTACGACCGTCCGCGTGCCATCCTCTGCCCTGGTCACCTGGGTAGTCACGGCAAGATCGGGTGAAGGCTCGGCGGTGACGTCGGCCTCCCTGGGAGCCTGCACGGAGACACCCGCTTTGTCTCCCGGAGACAGCGCGACCTGCGCCGTCGACAGGCTCACCGACTGCTGCACCCGAACAGCCGCCGCCATCTGTGCGCTGCCCTGTACGTACAACGGCCCATGCGAGAGGTCGAGGCGCAGATCACCGGCGAGACCTGCTGCCACGGGATTCGTGAAGGCGTCCCGAACCTGCAGACGCTCACTGGCCAGACAGCCAAGCTCCGTTGCCGGAACCTGCGCAGCACGCTCGGGATGATCGGCCCAGACAACCGCCACGGGGCCGGCGAAGGACACCTGGTGCAGGCCGAGGTCCTGATCTGACGCTCGTCGGCCGCCAATCTCCGCACGTCCGAGACACTCGCGACCGTCAAGCTCGTGACTCACACCTGCCAGTGCCGCGTAGGAGAGCTTCGGCAGGAAGCCCAGGTACAGCACGCCGATCCCGGCGTCCCAGGCCCAGCCCGACTCGTGGGCGGAATCGCGCGGGTCGTACGTGCAGAACCAGAAGGCCTTCATGCGCGGGTCTTCGGACAAAGACAGGGCGTAGTTGGCGGTCAGCACGCTCGCCTGCTTCAACTCCGAGCACGAGTACTTGCGCGAGTACTCCGGGCTGAAGTCATAGGCGGTCGCGCCAAGCTCATTGATCCACAGCGGCTTGTCGCCCATGCCATAGCGGGCCAGCATGTCCCGCCGTTGCTTGACGGCGGCACTGTAGCCGCTCGGCGCTGCGTAGCTGTGAATCGTCGCGATGTCGAAGTAGTCTTTCGCCCCCAGTTGCCCGACTCGTTCCAGCCACTCCATGTACCCCGCGTGCGACAGCCCCAGCACCTTGCAGTTGGGGTCGGCGGCTTTCGCCGCTTCCCAGGCAGCCTTCAGCACCGCCACATAGTGCGCGCCGGAGTGGCGCGTCTGCTCCTGCCACATGAGGTCCGGCTCGTTCCAGACCTCCCAGTACTGGATGCGGTCCTTGTACTGGCTGACCAGTCGGCGGACGTAGCCTGACCACAGTCCCAGGCGTTCCTCCGGCGGAGCCCTCCAGCCCGCGTTCCCTGTGACCCATTGCGGCGCGTTGAACAAGATGGCCTGGTACTCCATCCGGTAGCTCTCCATCCGGCGCAGGGCCGCGTCGAGAGCCCGAGTGTCCCAGACATCGGCAGTGGGCTGTTGCACGGACCACACGTTTTCCCAGGCCAGCCACGGCCGGATCCAGTGCACGCCCGCCTGGGCCATCAGGGGCACCTGGTAGGCATACCACCAGATCTGCTGTTGGAAGATATTCATGCCGATCGTCGAGGCATCGGGGTCAACCTGACGCGGAGTCGGGACACGACAGACTCGCAGCGTCGCGGGCTGAGGCCCTCCTTCTGCTACCAGTTCGAAGACGCCGAAACGCTCCAGGGGCAAGGTCAGCGTAGTGTCGGTGCAGGACCTTGCGTCACAGGAGAGAGTCTGCGTGCCGTGCCAGAGGGTTTTCCCCGTGGCGTAGTCCCTCAGCTTGAGGTCGAGTTGGCAGGTCTGTGCAGCGCCGGGGCAGAGCCCGGTCAGGGTAACCCTCACCGGCTCCGCCCCACTGAAGACATGCCCGACATGGTTGGTGGTCAGTCTCACCTGCAGCCCCTCACCACCCTCAGGAACCAGCTGCAGCAGGCAGGGCTTGTCGCCGACCATCAGGTACATCGCCGCCAGGTAGCGGTCGCCGGTGGTGGCCGGGCCGAGCGTGATGTCCCGAAGCTCGCACTGGTACACGCCGCCCTGGGCTTGACGTGCGACAACCGTGCAGGCGAGGTACGGCTCCTCGATGCGGAACCAGGACTGGTCGCCCTCACTCCTCAGAGGCGCCGCCACGCGCAGAGTCGCGTGCTGCAGGTCGTCGGGGAACTCGGGGTCGCAACACAGATAGGCAAGCCGCAGGGCGCCCTGAGATGCGCCCGCGAAGGCCTGCGCAGACACAGGACCAGGCAGCTCCAGGCGCTGGCCCAGAGCATCCGGGAACCGCCACTGCCCGCGCGCAAGGTCCAGTAACTCCACCGTGAAGGGCTGCAACGGGAGCGGGACTCGGGGTGCCTCGACGCTCTCCGGGGGCAGCGGGGTACCCAGTACCGGCAAGGCCACAGCAGTGATCGGCCCAAGGCTGACTTCCTGCGGACCGCCGGTGTTGCCCTGCCACTCGCCGAAGCAGAGGCGCACCTGCGTGGTCTCGGCCAGGACCAGGTTCCCGTCGCGGGTTCCCAGAAGCGGACCGGTCTCGCGTGGACCGAGCACGACCTCTCGCCACTCGGGAGTAAGGGTCACGTCTGCTCCGTAGTTGCCCTTCGGCGTCCGGAAGACTACCTCGACCCGCTTGGTCTTCGAGCCACCCTTCAGCCACAGTCGGGCCGTGGTGAACTGCCCTTCCAGTTTCGGCACCGGGAAGCTGAAGGCGCAGGCCCTCTCGTCACGGCTCATATCCGGCACAACCACATGCCAGGCGCCCTGGCCCTCCGGTCCCGCTGTACGGGCAGACTCCGCGGGGATCTTCGTCTCGAGTCTCACCTGCGGTGCACCGGGGCCGTCGAAGCTCACCCATTCGCGCTGTGCCGGTGCCGACGATTGCGCGTGCGCAAGCGTGACGAGCCCCAGGAGTGCAGGGATCAGCAGCGCATAGCCTCTGGCGATCGACCTCGCCCTCTGACCGCTTCTGAGCAGTTGCGACGGCATCAAGAGATCAGCCTCCGAGCTTGGGGCGCAGGAGCCTTCGTCGGTCCCGCGCCGTCGTTCTGTCGCCTTGAGAAGTCTAGTGTGCGAACCACTTCCTCTCGCATCGCGGTCGTCCTCCTTGCGAAGGCGGTCATGCGCCTCTGCGCTGAGAGGATCCACCTTACCGGGAGGGAAGCGCCGACGAGGCGACGAAGGCAACGCTCCGCAGCATCCTGGCGGACAGAAGCGCCCAGCCGGTCAAGGGGTACATGCGAGCGCGTGATCACCGCCGGTACCAGTCCGATGCCTGGAGGTCGCGATGAAGCTCTGTGATGACCTACACGACTTCTCCGACGAGTTCATGCAGTTCCTGCAGCAGATCGGCGTTGAGTGCGTCAAGGTGACCGGCGCCAAGCTCATGCCGCCGAAGGGCTGTGGCGTCGTGCCCGAGGACGAGTTGCACAAGCTGCAGGACCGCCTCGCACAGCACGACCTGACGCTGGACGTGTTCCTGCTCCCGCAGGGCCGTGACACGCAGTACTGGAATGCTCGCTTCGGCCGCCCCGAACGCGACCAGGAGATCGAGGACGTGTGCCGCACGATTGAGGTCTGCGGGCGCAACGGAATCCCGGTCATCGAGTGGACCTGGAGCATCATCGACGTCTGGGGCAGTGACTTCGGGCCATGGGGGAGAGGCGGCGCGGGCGTCCGGCGGTACGACTACGACAAGATCAAGGACCTCGCGCCGGAGCCGGGCTACGGTGTTGATGCCGACACGATGTGGGAGCGACTGGAGTACTTCCTGAAGCGGATCGTTCCGACTGCCGAGGCCGCAGGCGTCAAGCTCGCGATGCACATCCAGGACCCGCCGCAGACGCCCGTGCTCAAGGGTGAGGCGCGTATCATCAGCGACTTCGCGGGCATGAAGAAGCTGATCGAGTTGGTCGACAGCCCGGTCAACGGGCTGAACCTGTGCCAGGGAACGCTGGCCGAACAGCAGGACGCCGATGTGCTGGGGATCGTCCGCTACTTCCTCGAGCGCGACCGCATCTTCCACGTGCACTTCCGCAACGTCCGCGGCGCCTGCCCGCGGTTTGACGAGGTCTTCATCGACGAGGGCGACGTGGACATGGTCGCGGCCATGCGCCTGTATCATGAGTTCGGGTACAAGTACGCAATGATGCCGGATCACTGGCCGAAAGTCGCGGGAGACGCGCCTCTGGGGCTGGCCTCCCGGGCCTACGCGCACGGCTACATGCGGGCCCTGATGCAGATGGTGAACGGTTGGGGCTAGTCTGGCGAAATGGGAACCCGCGCAGGAAGGGCTTCCGGCAGGACTGCTCAGATACCAGGGGGAACCTCATCCAGGTTGTGCGAGGAAGGCCGCGCCGAAGCACGTGCGATCCGTCGTGCCGCTCGCCCCACAAAGGAGACCAACCATGCTCTGGGCCCTGCCGCTCCTGATGACGATGAGCCTCATGGAGACGAAGGCACAGGACACAGTCCTTCAAAGCGACGCGCTGACGCTGACGTTACGATCTGCGCCTGCAGTCCATGTCGCGGGCCTGACGCACCGTGCAAGCGGCGTCAACCTTGCCGTCGACTCTGCGCCGGTGCCGCTCTTCTCGCTTTCCCTTGGGCCGGAAGGTCCTGACGCCATCACGCTCACGAGTCTCGAGGCCAAGCGCAGCGGCGTCTCTGTTGAGTCCGTGCCCGAGGGCCGGCGTGCCACGCTCACCTATGGCGACTTCCCCGTGGCCGGAATCACTGTGACTGTGCGAGTGACGGTGCCCGCAAAGGGGCCGCTCACCACCTGGAGCCTGAGTCTGCACAGTGACACGCCCCTTGAGGTGCGGTCCGTGCGCTTCCCACAGCTCGCGGCGCCGCAGGCGATCGGCGACTCTGCGGACGATGTCTTGGTGGTTCCGACCTACCCGGGTGCGCTGATCCGCAATCCTGTCGCCGCCTGGAGCGCCAACCAGTCGCTGTCGATCCGCTATCCCGGCGAGATGTCCGCGCAGTTCGTCGCCTTCCAGGATACGAGCGCGGGGCTGTACCTGGCGAGTCAGGACTCCGGGGCCAACCTGCGCCGACTGACCATACAGCGCCAGACCACGGGCTTCGGTCTCACACAGGAATACGTGGCTTCCACGGGCAAAGTCTCCAATTGGGAGACGCCCTATCCCTGTGTGGTGGGCGTTACGCAGGGCACCTGGCACGACACCGCCGACCTGTACAAAGGCTGGGCGGTGCAGCAGGCGTGGTGCAGCCGCACCCTCGATCAGCGCGCAGACATCCCCGATTGGTGGAAGGCCGGGCCACTGGTGCACGTGTGTGAGGTCCGCACCTATAAGGACGGCGTTGAGTCGGGCTCCTACTATCCGAAGCTTGTGGAGCACGTGAACACTCTTCGCACGAAGACCGACAGCCCCATCGTTCTGATGCTCGCAGGCTGGGAGCACTTCCGCCGGTGGTCAGCCGGCGACTACTTCCCGATCTTCGACCAGGAGGCTGCGCGCCCGGTCATCTCGCAGCTTCGCGCCGAGGGTGTGCGGCCCTTTGTCTTCCTCTCCGGCCTGTTCTGGACGCATCTCAACGAGGGCAACAATGGCAACACGCCACCCGTGCCTGAGGAGTGGAAGCCCTCCTTCGTCCGTGATCTCAAGACCGGGGAGCTCCAGAGCTTCGTGCTCAATGAGTCCCGCCCCGGCGGCACGTGGAGACGTCACTCCTACCAGTTCTGCGTCTCTGCCCCTGGAACGCGGACCTTCCTCCACCAGGTCGTTGACCGCGCTCACGAGGAGGGCATTGACGTCGTGCAAATGGACCAGACCACCTCGGGGGGTGGGGCCGCTTGCGGCTCGCCGGACCATGGCCATCCCGTTGGCCCAGGCGTCTACCAGACCCGCGATTTCCTCTCGCTCCTGGCGGACATGCGCGCCTACGGGAAGAGCAAGTCGCCGGACTCCGTGCTCTTCCATGAGGAGCCGCACGAGGAGCTGATCCCTGTTCTCGACGGCTTCCATGTTCGCGAGTACAAGGAGCGTTTCTGGTATCGCGGCACACCCGGCGCTGTGGGCATCCCTCTGTTTGACTATCTGTACCACGAGTACGCCATCGGTTACGGAGGCGACAGTTGCCCGATCGCCACGCGGAAGGACCCGTGGAACACCCGCTGCCATGCGGTCAACCTGATCACCGGCCGCACGCCGGGCGTCTCGGTCTGGGGTAGCCAGTCGGTCGTGGCGGACTGCGACCCGGACCCGATGACCGTCATCCGCCAACACACCCATCTGCTGCAGCGCGGGGGAGAGCCCTTCCTGATGCTCGGGAGGATGCTGCACCCGTTGCGGCTGCAGGTGCCGGAGATGACCTACCAGATCAGTGTGCAGGGCAAGGACGGCTGGCACCGGGAGCCCTTCGTCGAGCCTTCCGTCCTCACGAGTTCTTGGCAGGCCGCCGACGGTCGCATCGCCCATGTGTTCGTCAATCCGACGCCGGAGGCCCGTGCCCTGACTGTGGGCCTCGATACCCGGAACCTCCCGACATGGCCTGCTGCGGAGGTACAGTTGTACAGCAGCGCCGAGGGCGAGCAGTTCCGTCAGGTTGCCGCGTCCAGTTCGCTGCCCTTCCACCTTGAGCGGCAGATCGCGCCGCTGGAGGTGCTGTGCGTGGTACTCAAGCCGGTGCCGGCGAAGTAAGTGGACGTCGCTGACGTCCCTGGGCGGACCACCAAGGAGCATGCGAATGCGTGCTACACAACCTTCTGTCTCAGTCTTCCTGGTCACCCTCCTGCTGCTGTGCGAGGGGCATGTCCTGAGTGCTCCCGCTCCGGTGATGGAGTGGCGTCTCGATGCTACCCAGGTCACAGGCCAGAGCGTGAAGGCCTCCGTCGGCGGTCTCGACGGCACGGCAGCAAAACCTGCACGCTTGTCTCCCTCGCCCGCTTACATGGACTTCGACGGCACGGAGTCTGTACTCGTCAGGCCAAAGGGCGAGGCAGTCAACCTGCCTGCCGAGAAGCTCACGGTCGAGGTCTGGGTGGCTCTTCGCGAGACCTGCGAATGGGGCGGCTTCATCGGCTACTTCCAGGACAACGGGACCTTCGAGAAGGGTTGGGTGCTGGGTAACCGCAGGGGTAGCTTCTCCTTTGGGCTGTCCAGTAAGGGCGCCGACGACGGTAATGGCGCCATGACCTACCTTCTGGCCTCCCAGCCGGTGCCGCTGCGGAAATGGTGTCATGTGGTCGGCACTTACGACGGCTCGTCGCTGCGGATCTATGTGAACGGAGAGCTCTCGACCTCCTCGGAGGCGCAGAAGGGTGACCTCCTCTACGCGCCGGCAGACCTGATGATCGGCGCCTACAAGGACGACGACGAGTTCAACTGCATGGATGGCGCCCTGAACCTGGTGCGCCTCTACGATACCGCGCTGACAGCGGAGGAAGTGCGGGAGCGATACGCGAGCACGCGCCAGGCCTTCGATAGTGCGCCACCACTTGCGGTCGCAAGGCCGGTTTTCGAGCCGATCCTGGTGGATGGTCCCTGGGCAAGCTTCGGCCCGCAGGGCGTGGCGACCCTACACTGGGACACGAAGAAGCCCTGCCCCAGTGTACTGAAGTTCGGCAAGCAGGGAGACGCTCCGAAGGACATCCGCACCGAGGCGCTGACGTGCTCGCACAGTGTGCGGCTGGAAGGTCTGGAGCGGAACACGGCCTATAGCTACTCGATCTGTGTCCCCCTGGGTGACTCTCTAACGGAGACGCCGGCCTACCCGCTGGACACTCAGTTCGACTACTCGCCCTCGCCACTTCCCGCGGGGGCCGAACCGTACCCACCAGGCGCGACCGATGACCTGTTCGCCCGGGCCGCCGAGTTCATCCTGCGCGACAGTGGCATCGACCGGGGCTACTGCCTTGACCTGGGTTGTGGCGACGGGAGACTTGGCTGGGAGATCGCCCGCCGCTCCGGACTGAGGGTGATAGGCGTCTCGACCGATGCCGCAGCCGTGGCTCGTGGACGGGAGGCGCTCCTTGCGGCGGGATGCTACGGTCCGCGGTTGACTCTCCACAAGCTCGATAGCCTCTCGAACCTCCCCTTCGCCGACTATACCTTCAACCTTGTCATATCCAACGAGGCGTTGGCCTCGGGAGCCGTTCCCGGCTCGGCTGCGGAGGTGTTCGCCAGGCTGCGTCCACTCGGTGGGAAAGCCTACGTGGGCGCTCCTGCCGCAAGTGAGACAGCGTTGCAGGCATGGTTGCGTGGGGCTGATGGGGCCGACCGAGCACCGACTCCAGCCGTGGGCACCACACCTCCACCACGCGATCCTGTCAGGCGCTTGCAGGACGGCCCGGGCGGCCGGTGGGCAATCCTTGAGCATCGTGAGGCTCTGCCCGGGGCCGGCGAGTGGACCCACGCCTACGGGAACGCCGCTCAGACCGCCGGCAGTGGAGACTTCCTTGTCTACGGCACCACGGGCGACAACCTGGAAGTCCAGTGGTTCGGCCTGCCGGGACCCAACGCAATGGTGGATCGCTTGGCCCGCAAGCAGGGGCCCTTGTCTACCGCGGGTAGGCTCTTCACGCTCGCCAACGACCGCATCATCGCCCAGGATGCCTACAACGGAACGATCCTCTGGTCGACGGAGATGCCTGGGCTGCTGCGCAACAACCTTCCTCGCAACACGGGCAACGCCTGTGCGGACGATAGGCACCTGTTTGTCGCAATGCGCGACCGGTGCTGGCGCCTCGACACCGCCACCGGTCAGCGCGACTTCAGCTACCCGGTGACCGAGGGCCAAAGCGACGAGGAGATGTTCTGGGGCTACGTGGCGTGCACCGGCGGTGTTCTGGTGGGCAGCGCCGTCAGGAGAGGCAACTTCGAGACCGAGTACAAGGGCCCCAGGTTCTGGTTCGATGGACAGACCGGGCGGGACGTGCTCAATGTCTGTAGCGACAGCCTGTTCGCCTGCGCCATCGATGACGGCACCCGTCTTTGGACCTACTCCGGTGGACTTGTGATCAACTCGACCCTCGCCATGAGCGGGGGCAGACTCTACTTTCTGGAGAGCCGTGCCCCCGAGGCGCTGGAAGCTGTCAGCCGACAGCTCGGAGCCCCCTTGTGGAGCGACGTCCGCCTGGTGGCACTCGACGTGCACACCGGAAAGGTCCTCTGGACACGCCCCTTCGAGCATCCCGAGCAGCCCATCGTGGTCTACTTGCTGTGCGACGCGGAACGGCTTGCCGTGGTGAGCTCCTTTGGGGGCAAGTACCGCCTGCGGACCTTCTCGACCAGCGACGGAGCCGCGGGCTGGCAGGCCGAGGACCCCTGGCGCACCAACAACCACGGGCACCACATACAGCACCCGGTGCTCACGATGGGACGGCTATTCCTGGAGCCCCACGTCTACGACTGGGAGACGGGCAGCAAGCTCGACCTCACCTTCCCCGGCAGGTCGAAGTGCGGGACGATCACGGCGGCCGCCACCTTGCTGCACTACCGGGACCTCAGCGACGAGGTGTGGAACCTGACCACGAACACCCAGAGCGAGTTCAACCTGCTGCGGTCTGGGTGCTGGATCGGGATGATCTCCGGCAACGGTCTGCTCATGTCTCCCGAGTCCGCCGGCGGCTGCACTTGCCGCTGGCCAGTCTACACGTCGCTGACCTACCGCACGAAGAACGACTACTGAGCCCGCCCTCGGGAGCAAGATCCTGTGAGAAGAGAATCGCGGATGACAGGGAACCTACCTGGTCGCGCCCGGCCTCTGGTCTGGGGCACCCTTGTGCTTTTCTCGGCTGCCCTGGGTTGGGCCGAGGACTGGCCGACCTACAACCACGATGCCCGGCGTAGCGGCACGACGGCCGAACGCCTCAGCGTGGCCTCGCTTGGGCTGCGCTGGACGTATGAGTCCAGCGTCCCGATTCAGCCTGCCTGGCCTGGGCCGGCCCCGAGGGACTTCTACAACTCACCCACTGTGAACAACGCGGACCGACTGGACCTCGATGCTGTGTTCCAGGTTGCAGCGGTGGGCGACTGTGTGCTATTCGGCTCGCCCTCGGAGGATACTCTCTGGTGCCTCGATGCGAAGACCGGTCGCCCGAGATGGCACTTCGTGGCCGATGGACCGGTGCGGTTCGCCCCGCACGTCGTCGACGGCAGAGTCTACTTCGGCGCCGACGACGGAGTGGTGTACTGCCTGGCCCTGTCGGACGGTGCGTTGCTGTGGCAGACGCCCATCGCGCCCAGCGCTCACAAGGTGCCCAGCGATGGTAAGCTGGTCTCTCTCTGGCCCAACCGAAGCGGCGTCGTGGTCCGGGATGGCGTCGTCTACTGCGCTGCCGGTGTCTTCCCTGCGGAGGGCGTCTATGTCTGCGCTCTGGACGCCCGCCTGGGCTCTGATACCGGCCCGGGGCTCTATCGTGAGCGGTTCATCGACATGTCACTGCAGGGCTACGTGCTGGCCTCGCCCGAGCGAGTCTACTTCCCCGGTGGCCGCTCGGGACCCTGGGTCTTCACTCGCCTTTCGGGGGAACGCAAGGGTCAGTTGGGTGGCGGCGGCGGCACCTATGCCGTGGTCTCTGAGGACGACTCCCTGATCTACGGGCCGGGCAAGACCTCGGCAACGCTTGAGGAGTTCCGCGGGTCTACGCGCGACAACCTTGCTGCCTTCCCCGGCGGTCGTCATATCGTGGTGACACGCGACTGCAGCTACGTCGCCACCAGCGCTGAGCTGATCTGCATCGACCGGACGCGCTACCTGCAGATCGGAGCCGAGATCGCCGCACTCGATGCTGAGCGCAGCAAACAGAAGCGCGGCACCGCCGAGTACGACGCCCTCACACAGAAGATCGCCAGGGTCGCCGAAGGGCGAGAGGCCTGCTACCGGTGGCGAGTGCCTACGGACTGCTCCGACTGCCTGATCCTGGCCGGTACGAACCTGTTCGCCGGAGGAGTTGGCAAGGTCGCCGCCTTCTCGACCGAGGACGGTGCCCAGCTGTGGCAGGCTCCCGTCGAGGGCGTCGTGAAGGGCCTCGCAGTCGCGAACGGACGCCTGTTCGCGAGCACTGACAAGTCACGCATCTACTGCTTCCAGTAGCATCTCTCGATCTGCGGTCAGCCCTCCCCTGAACACGCGAAGGACGACAGTGACAGCATGCCTTTCACGATGGCCGTCATGGCCGACAACCACTTGCCCTCAGTCTCAGGTACGGCTCAGGAAGCCTGTCTGGACTGGGCACTGGAAGCGCTAAGGACTCGCCGGCCTGACCTCCTTGTTGTGGCCGGCGACGTCACGGCAGCCGGTTCACCCGAGGCCGCCACCACCTTCCGGAGCAAGCTGGACCGAAGCGGCCTATCATATCTCATCACACCGGGTAACTCCGACCTGCGCAACCCGCCGCAACGAAGCACGGTCCTGGCTGCCCTGGAGACAGCCTCCGTGCTGGATCACCGGGAGTGCCGGGTAGTGCTGGTGGATACCGCCGAGGGCGGGGTGACGCCCGAGGCCCGTCTTGCCCTCACGCAAGCCGACCACGGCCTTGGCGACAGGGCGCTTGTGGTGGTGACCCACTGCCCGCCGGAGTCGCTGGTGCCTGAGAGCAGACAGTGGTTTGAGGCCTGGGCGCAGCAGGTGCGTCCGTCACTGGTCCTTGCAGCCCACACGCACCGTGACCGGCAATGCCACTGGGCCGGGACGACGCTGCATGTTGTGCGAGGGGTAGATCCCGACAAGGCGATCGGCGGACCGCCGGCCCTTGTGATGTTCGAGCTGCAGGAGGGTGCCTGGCGCCGGAGTGACCTGTGCTTCCCCGACGGGACCGCGGACGGTTGGTCATCTGCCGAGAGTGAGGACTTCGGCGCGATGCTGGGCCTGGCCTGTTCGCGAGATGTCTGCGGCGGCCTGCTGCGGGCGGCTGCGGAGAAGGTGCCCTGTATGGAGCTGCGCGCGAAGGCTGCGGCGGCTGAGCTTGAGGGCCTTTGTGATGCTCTGGAGGCATGGCGTGCGTCCGATGGCCGTTACCTCTCCTGGCACATGCCTGATGTGCCGTGGACAGAGGACGGGGCTCCGTCCGACGAGTTGGCGACCTGGCGAGACCTGCTGCGCCTTGGTCTCGAGAGAGGCCTTCAGGCCCTGACGGTTCACGTGCCACGCGCACCGGTGAGGCTCATGCAACCTGATTCACCGACGTGGCGCAGCCTGGGCGACCTCTACTGCCGTCTGCTCGAACCGGCGGTTGCCCGTGGGGTGCTTGTGCACGTCGAGAACATGCACATGACCGCCAGGGACGCGCCCGACGATTCCCGTCGCTACGGGTACCTCCCTGAGGAGTGTCTCGCTTGGGTCGATGAGCTGCGGTCACAGTTGGGGAGGGAGACGGTCCGGATGCTGCTTGACCTGGGCCACGCGCGCAACAACGACCCCTTCGCGAGCGAGTTCACACTCGGAGCCTGGTACGCCCTTGTCGGGCAACACACGGGCGGGTACCACCTGCACCAGGTGGTGTCGAGCGACGGGGGAATGAAGAACCATCAGCCGGTGACGGACCTCCATGGCCCCCTGGTCTCCTTCAGTTCCTTCCTCTGGGCCTGGCACGCGGGGCAACTGAACCACGCCCCCGTGTTCATTGAGGTCCCCGACGCGGAGGGGCAGAGGGTCAGCCTGCAGACCTTCCGGCGGATGCTGAAGCTCTGACCAGGGCGCATGCCCTGGAGGGCTCCGGGGCACGGTTGCGCAAGACGCCTCGTCACACTGGAGAAAACGCGGCAGGAGCTCTCGGCCTTGCGGAAGCGAAGGGAGTCTGCGTCCCCCGGGCTCGGCAACCCAAGGTGCGTCAGGGGGATCCGCCCGATGACCGATCAGCTCGGCACAATGCTCACGCGCTGCAGGACCTACACTAACCTCGACGATCTCGAGGCCCGTGATACCCTCTTCGCCACGGGCGAGCGGTACGATGCCCTGGTCCGTCTCCTCCGCTTCGGTGTCGACCAACTCCAGGAGGTTCTGGCGGTCGGTCGCTATGAGTACGTGGCGGAGCACGTGGTGGGGAAGAAGGTCGTTGACTGCGCGAGTGGGGCAGGCTATGGGGCGTCGATCCTTGCTCAACGCGGCGCTGAGAGCGTGCTTGGGATCGACCTCGACCCAGCTACAGTGGGCTACGCGCAGAAGCACTACGGGAGGTCGGGGACGCTGCGCTTTGTGCAGGGCGATGCCCTGGCGCTTGGCAGCCTCCTCGTCGAGCCGCCCGACTGTGTGGTGTCCTTTGAGACGCTTGAGCACCTCCCCGAGGCTGGGAGCTTCCTGGATGGGGTCCGTGAGGTCCTGATGCCGAGGCGCGGGACGCTATTCCTCTCGTGCCCCATCGCCAGCGCAATGGACGGCGACAATCCCTACCACCTGCACGACTTCACCCCCGAGGCTTTCGCTTCACTGGTCCACGAGCGCTTCGCCGAGGTGACCCTCATCACCCAGTTCTACGGACTGCGGCCCGGTCTGCGGAAGGTTGGGCGTCTGTCGCGGGTCCTGCGGAACGCATGGATGGGACCGCATGCGGGGATGTTCCCGGCAGACGAGGTCGCTTGGGCTCGCAGGACGCTCTGTCATCCCTTCATCCAGATCGCGATCGCCCGGAACCCCTGAAAACTGCCTCCGAAGCGACCGCCCTGCTGCCGAATACCCCAGACGTGCCGTGTGTCTGCGACACCGTTGCTAGTCTTCAGCCACAGTCACCTTGTCGGCCTTCAGCAGGACCTCCTGACGTTGCCCGCCCTTCGGGTAGCGCAGGACGGCCAGAGCACCCGTCAGGGCGAACCGCCGGTGGGTCTGTGTGTCCTCGAACGCCGTTGTGCTGTTCGGGTCCAGCGCACTGAGCACGTAGTCGACGCCGCCGCCATGCTCGATGCAGAGCCCGACCGCGCCGGTCGACGAGGACGATAGCGCATGCAGAGCCGTGATGGGATCCGTACCGTCGCGGGAGAAGCCGATCGCGGCGACGAAGGCATCAGGCCGCTCCCGGTAGGCTTCAGCATCCCGTCGAGCGCACAGCAGGTTCACGCGAGCCTCCACATCGCGTGCGCCGATGTACCGCTGACCGGGCGCCGTGCCTGCGAAGACCTGTGTGCCGGGCGCGCCGAGCAGGTGGGCGAAGGTCGCTCCCTCAAGGTCAACCTCCGGAGGGATAGTGCGCCAGTCGGTCAGGTGACTCCAGGTGGCGGTGAAGTCTCGGTCCGTGGCACCGCTTCGCAGATCGCGAATCGCCTTGGCGCCGGTCCCCGTTCGGTAGCTGAAGTGGCTGAGGTCATAGAGCGTGGTCGCCGGCTCAGCGGCAGACAGGTCCAGGCCGGAGAAAGCGAGGGTGTCACCAAGGCTGTGCAGGTAGTACTCGTGAGTAGTGCCGCCCTGGAGCCGAAAGATGTCCACGACGTAGGGCCACGCCGGTTGTGCCCCGAGGGGTGAGAGCAGTACCACCGTGCGTCGGTAGAGCGCCTTCTGATCCGCCGGCAGACCCTCCTGCAGCTTCGCCTTGTCCTCCTCGGCCACTTCCACCGCCTTGGCGGTCGGCGTGTCGGCGAAGAACCTCTTCGCCCCGCGCCAGTTGATGCACGGGGTGAGGTTGCCGTTGGCGGTGCGGACCAGCGCTGTGTTGTGGGACTCGGCGCAGTCCATCCAGTCCTGCGTCGGGGTGACGTTGTTGAGGTACCCCTGGTCATAGAGCATCTCGTGGCCGACCGAGTAGACCAGCAGGTTGAAGGGCCCTGAGTGCGAGTGCCCCGTCGCCTTCGACCAGTCCACCGAGAGGAAGGTCGCGTCCGGCCCGCTGCCGGAGCGCACGACCGCCAGACCGTTGGCCTCCAAGACATAGCTGGGCAGCTCCGCCTTCTCCTTCAGCTTCAGCCGGAAGGCGCCTGCCTCGTCCTTGCTGACATCCAGCCAGGGCAGGAACTGCTCAGGGACCTTGCCGGCGCGTGTCGCGACTCGTGACATGAAGTCAAGAGACGGCTTCTCCGTGACCCAGGAGTCGCACCAGGGCGCGCACCTGCCGTCGGGCAAGATGCTCAGGAGCGGGCTGAAGGCCGCTGCCATCAGCGCCGGGTCGAGATAGGGTCGCAGGCACCTATCGGTGGGGCTCCAGAAGGCATCCTCCGGCCCGAAACCCTCCTGCAGCCCGTCAATA
This sequence comes from Armatimonadia bacterium, assembly GCA_039679385.1. Lineage (NCBI taxonomy): Bacteria > Bacillati > Armatimonadota > Armatimonadia > Armatimonadia bacterium. Next base: position 26,996 of record JBDKVB010000066.1, read on the forward strand.
AGCGCCAGCGGCGCCGCCAGGTTATTCAGAGCCACCTGCGTGTAGTGTGGCGAGGTCTCGTAGCCGAGGCCGTCCGTGGTGAAATAGCTGCGCAGGTAGCGATGCACAGAGGTGACCGCGGTGCGCAGTATCTCCGGATCCCTCAACATCAAGCCGACATTGAGAGCCCCAAAGGCGGCGCCACCGGCCAGGTTGCCCTGCAGGTTGACGTTGTAGGGATCCAGCCCCTCCTCCACGACCCCCGGCTTGACCTCTTGTGCCAGCGCGCCGAGACGCTGCCCATCCTCCGGGGCCGAGACCAGCAGACGCTCCACCATCTGATCGAGTTTCAGTTCACGCTCGCGGGGCGTGAAGCTGTCCTGAATCTTGGCGTAGGACTCGAGCCACGCCAGCGCCCATTGCGACGCCGAGCCGGGGTAGATGGTGAGTGCGTTGTTCCACCAGCTCACCGCCAGGTGGCCCAGGGGGTGTTCGCGATCACCTGCGGAATGGTCGCTGATGTTGTCCTTCTTCTCATAGCCCGGGAAAGAGCGCAGGGGCAGCGGCGTGCCGCCCGAATCGCGAGCGAGAGCCTGTGCGGCCTCAGCCATCGACGCGTCACTCAGCCCCAGCACCTCACGCAGGTAAGGATCGCCCAGGATGGACCGCGACATCATGACCATGAGGAGCTTGGCCTTGTGGGCGAACAGCGGGGCGTCTTGGCCCTCGGGACTGCCCTCCGGATACAGGCGCGAGGCGAACAGGTAGCCCTGGCAAAGCGAATCCAGGATACCGTGCCGCCAGTTCATCTCAAAGAGAATCCGCCACTGGCAGTAACCCAGAAAGAAGTAGGCGAAGCTGTCGATGTGACCGTGGGTGTGCTTGTCCCAGCGTTCCCAGGGGATGCTGTACTTCTTCGACCAGGCCTCGTCATGTGTCTGGCGCCAGACCTCGTCGGTGGGACGGCACCCATGGCCGTCGTCCGGGTAGAGGTCGTTCGGGTAGTAGGCAGGCTTGCGTCCTTCCTGCTCACACAGCGGACACGTCAGCCGCCAGGGCTGATCGGGATCCCAGTTGAAGGGGACCCAGCCGGACATCTGCGGGTGATAGGGACAGCAGATAGTGGAGCTGCCGAAGGGCGATTCCGGGCGGAACAGCCCTTCGTAGTAGGCATCCGGACGCTGAGCCCAGGCCCGCGCTTGTCGCAGCGTGTTCTCGACCCAGGCACGCGTCTTCGCGTCGCCGCGCCTGAAGGACTCCTCGACCTCCTGCCACAGTCGCGGGTTACCCTGAGCGTCGAAGAGGGCGGCAACCTGCAGTGACGGTGGCAGGTTCACTTTGCGCTTCGGACCATCCGCTCCATACGCGCACAGGCAGGAGGCACAAAGCAGTAGCCCCACAAGGCACACACCTGCCGGGAGAGAGGTTCGCATCCAGACGCCTCCTGTGATCGCTCTGAGCCCACACCGACGCCGCGTTGGCCTGTCGCTGAGTCGGGCAGTCGCTTAGCCTTCAGCGGTCGACTTAGCTTCGTCGCGAAGGCTACCCAGAACCGTGTGCACGGCCTCGACCAGGACGTCTTCGGCGTCCGCGGTATAGACGGCCGGGATCTCGAGGAACTTGCACCAGTCGTACCGGGGCCTCGACCCGTCCACCACCACACTTCGCCGCGCCGGTAGGTACCCGGCATACCCATTCGCATAGCCGAGGAGACCTAGCCCGGGGTAGAAGCGCGCGAGTTCGTTCCTGAGCCGCAGTCCGATCTCCGCGAAGGCCTCCACCGGAACCGCCACCAGGGTGGCGACATCGCCCAGGCGCAGCGCCTGTACCTCTGCGCTGAAGGAACGCGGCAGTGTGCCGGCGTCCAGCTTCTCGAGCATCGCATGACCCCAGCGCGTGCCGAACTGTGGGTAGTGCGGCTTCTCGATCTCTCGCAGCAACTCTTCGCGGCTCGGGGGCTCACCGACCGGTAGCTCGCACCACACCGATGCTACCTGCAGCTCCTCGACCGGACGCGGTCGCGCACGCTCCATCGCAGCCTCGGCCTCTCGGCCAAGCTCATAGCCGTAGCGCCTGGCGTCCTCCAGGTCTCCGTAGGCGAACTGTCGCCCCTCCTCATCGACGAAGGCGATCTTGAGGTCGCCGGAGGCGCCGTTGGTGAACACCGCGCTCAGTCCCGGGTAGCGCTCCTCCAGGTAGTCGCGTAGGAAACCGGGGAAGTCGGCGCTGTAGCGTATGGCCTTCCCGAAACTCATGACCGAGGCATGAGCCGCGAAGTTGACCATCGCCGCACGCGGTGTGCCCTCGGGAGAAGTCACCTTCAGCACAGTGACCGAGTTGTCTGTGGGTGCGTCCCAGGCTACGCCCCAGTAGGCTCCGGTTGGTGTCTCGACCCAGCGGTTGACGGCGAGGCCGCAGATGCCCTTCCCGACGGCCACGTGGGACGGCTGGCGCGCCTCCCAGGCCATCGCCACAGCCTCAGCAATCTGCTCGGCCACCCAGTCCAGGTAAGCGACGTCGAGGTCCTTGGTCAGCCATTCGCTTGTCGACGGGCCGCTGTGTGTGTGGGAGGCGCAGAGCATGACCTGTGCTGCGGGAATACCTGTGCGCTCCTCGACCAGGCTGCGCACCTGCTCCACGGTCTCCCTGGTCAGCAGGACGAGGTCATAACCAACCAGCGCCGCAGCCTTGCCCTGACACTCGAAGGCGAGGGCCTTGGCAAGCAGAGGACTACCCGGCCCCTGCGCGGGAGGAATCTTCGCCTCCCCCTGACGCGGGGTGAGGTCTGCGACGCCGGAACCAACCAACAGGCTCGTCTGCATCCCTTGCTTCCCTCCATGCTGTGCTGTCTGAACCGGCGTCAGGCTGTCTCGCGCCACCGATCACGCGACGACCTCCTTCCGACAACGGTGGGAGGTCTTGGACAGGCGCAACCCGGAGTCCTTCCTGGGGGAGGTCGCGTCCCAGATTCCTCACGCGGAGGGAGATTGGTCTGGTACGCGGAAGAGATGGGGGGAAAGACGCTATCGGGACAGTGGCCCGCAACCCAGGGAGGTACAGGCCATGAGACTGAGCTTCGAGCACCGCAGTCATCCGCACATCGAGGAACGCAAACAGGTCGGGCCGGCGAAAACGCGCGACACCTACGTCGGCCTCAACGGCCGGATCGCCCTGGTCCTCACCACAGCCGTCGGCACCATGTGGTGTGCCTATGTCTTCGCCTTGCTTGCCCTGGCGGTTGTCCCCCAGGCACTCAAGGGTGGCCTCCTCACCTTTGTGCAGTGGGTGAGCCAGACCTTCATCCAGCTCGTAATGCTGTCGGTGATCATGGTCGGCCAGAGGATCCTGGGGCGAACCGCGGACAAGCGAGCCGAGATGACGTACAAGGACGCCGAAGCCACCTTCCACGAGGCCCAGCAGATCCAGACCCACCTCAAGCTCCAGGACGACGCGATCAACACGGTCCTCGAGCGCCTGGAGAGGCTGGAGGCCGGTCTGACAAAGCCCTGACCTGCGTGGGAACAGCTCACCTATCCTGCTCGCGCACAAGTCGCTGATACGCGAAGCCAACGGCGATCAGTACGATGCCCACGCAGAGCAGCGTGAGGATGCGGTAGAAGATGTCCACCTCGCGCAGGTCGAGGAAGGAGACCTTCAGCACCGTGACCCCCAGGAGGGCCATTGCTATCCATCGCAAGGGTGGGTTGTCACGGATCAGGCCGACCGTGGCGAGTATTGCGCCATAGGCCGCCCACACCATTGAGAGGGCATACTGCTGGGCGTCCCGACCTCCGTGCAGGCCCCAATCGGCGAAGTACCAGGCTTCGGTGGTCAGAACCCACAGCAGCAGCAGCGCCCCCGCGTAGGGCAGTACACCGGCCAGCGATTCCTCGTCACCGACGTAGGTGCTCGTGCGCCGGTACCAGTGCGACAGCACAAACAGCATCCCCGCGACAAGCAGCAGGGGCAGTGCGTGGAAGTTGGCCAGGGGCACGTAGTTCCTCGCATTCAAGCCTGGATCGACCACCAGAACCTTCACGGCCACGAGAACGAGGACCGTCAGGCCGACGCCCCGCAGGGGATAGTTGTCCTGTTTCATCCCCATCAGCAGCATCATGCAGGCGAAGATCAGCCACACCATCGACAGGCACATCTGTTGCCCGGCCAAGCCCTCCTCGGTTCGCCATCCCAGGTACATCCAGCCCTCTGAGCTTGCCACCCACAAAAGCAGACCCGCGGCGGCGATCGCCATGCATGCTCGCTGGACGTCCACAGCAGGGCTCTTCTCCTGATTGCGACCTTCCCACACGTAGGCCGCGAGCAGTACCAGTGCCACAATCAGAAGCGGGGCAGCATGAGGGTTCACGAGAGGAAGGTAGGTCGCCGCAACCAGGGGCGGATCGAGCCCAAAGACCTTGAGCGCCGTTGCCGCGAACAGCCCGAAGGCCGTGCACCGAAGCACCGGCTCCTTCTGCCACATCCCTATCAGCAGGAGCGCGAGGCCGAAGGCAAGCCACACTCCGGAGAGCGCAGCGTGCTGCGTGACAAGGTCGTAGCCGAGCGACCAGCCTGTGAAGAGCCAGGCCTCCACGCTGAAGACCCACAGCAGCAGGCCCACACCCACGATGAGCAACCCCGTTGCAGCCTGCTTCTCGATCTCCTCTGTCTCCTCTGATCTCCGGTACCAGACCGAGGCCGCAAAGGCGATCAGCGCAATCACCAGCAGCGGGGCGGCGTGCGCATTCACTATCGGAAGGTATGTGTCCGTCGATAGCGGCGGCTCTCCCGCGAGGATCTTCAGAACCGTGACGCCCAGCAGCCCAAGGGCCGCCCACCGGCACACCCTGTTGTGACCTGCGATCCCTACCGCCATCAGCGCCACGGAGAACGCGACCCACACACCGGACAAAGCGAAGTGCTGCACCGGCAGTCCGTAACCGAGCCACCAGCCGACGAACAGCCACGTCTCAGAACTGACAATCCACAGCAGCAGGCCGGTCGCTGAAGCGACCACGCCCATGCCAAGATTGCACTCGGCCACGTCCTTCCGCTTGACCACCAGGTACCACGCGCCCAGCCCATACAACAGCGCCGTGATCAAGAGCAGCGGCGCCACCCGGTGGTGAACCAGGGGCACATAGCTGTTCGCCGTCACAAGCGGGTCTACGCACAGGACCTTGAGCACGGTGACCCCGAGCACCACCAGGGCCAGGTAGCGGAAGGCCGGCGCATCCCGCACCATGCCGATCCCCATGAAGACCGCGCCGAAGGTGATCCAGACTCCCGAGAGCGCGAAATGCTGGGCCCACGTGTCCAGACCGAGTTGCCACCCAACGAGGGACCATATCTCGGCGCTGGACACCCAGAAGAGAAGTATGGTGGCTAGCGTTGCAAGGCCCTCGACGTTCTTTGTCTCAGTCGCGTCGAGGCGGTCTCGGATGCCCGCATAGAGGTAGGCGCACAGATACAGGGCTGCGGCGACGGTCAGCATCGACAGACCGCGGCTGTTCACGAGCCACTGGTAGCCCTCGCGTGTGATCTGGCTATCGACGAGTATGGTCCTCATCACGGGCAGCATGAGCACGATCAGCCCCGCATCCCGCAGGGCCTTGGAGCGGAACTGGCAACCCAGCGCGACCACCACTACAACCTCGGCAGCCCAGAGGATGGTCATGCGATAGCCGTCCACGAGCAGCGGCATCGCCCCAGTCAGGAAGAGAACAGCCAGGCCCACGTGAACGGGCCCGAAACACTTCTGCTCGGGTCGCCGCAGGACGCCCGTCACACCGACGAAGGCGTACAGGGCTGTGAGCACCAGTGCAAGCGGTCCGGCGCCCTGGACAGGCACCAGGTCATGACACCCCATCAGGAAGAAGACAGCGGCGTTGGCACAGGCGAAGGCTGCATCGGTCTCGCGGGCGATCACGCCATGCACTCCGTGTCGTAGCCAGGCGGCGCCGACGAAGGCAAGAAGGAAGAGCGAGGTGAAGCGCAGGTTCGTCAGGTCTGCTCCCCAGCGGTCTCCCCCAAGACGCCAGAGGAGATAGACCACCCAGGTACATCCCAGCACCGCCCACTCAAGGCCATGCCATGCTCGGCGTTCTATGGCGGCCAGACAACCCAGTGCGGCCACAACGAGATAACCGGGCACGACAAGCTGCAGGGCAGGCTCCTCAACCATCCCCGACAGCACGAGGCCCACGTACACCCCCAGCACGGAGATGACGCCGAGGACAAGGGTGTCGGAGTAGACACTTGCCAGGAGCGCACCGGCGCCAACCAGGACCAGGTAGACCAGGGGGAGAGGGACGACCAGTCCGGGAACTCTCGCGGCCGCTACCAGACCGGTGGCCAGGAAGGCAGCGGAGATCCCCACTGCCGAGAAGTACCTCCAGGGAGAGAGCACTGTGATGACCAGCACGGCGCCCGCGAGGAGTGTGAGAAAGGCGAAGACGGCACCGCCGGAGACCGCACCCGACGGCGAGATGTACACAAGCGTATAGATGGCCGCATAGGCCGTGCCCACTGCCGACAGTGCCAGAGGTTCCGCGTCAGTGCCACGACCCGCCGACACCGCAAGCGTCCCAGACACGCACATGGCGGCGTACAGCAGCATCCAGTTCCCAGTGCCCACGAGGCCGGACCTGGCAATCACCGGCAAGAGCAGCAGGAAGCCGGCGAAGGAGCCGAGTGCCCCAAGCCACCTCATCGCTCGCCAGTCCTGCGTGTGCCCCAGCCACAGAGCGCACCCCGAGAGCGCAAGCAGGTACATGTAGGGGACGAAGGGCGAGCCGCTGGCGCCGGTCATGAGCACGACGCCGGTCACGAGGTATCCGGCGATTGCTCCCACGGCGCCGAAGTTCTCTCCCTCGCGGCCCTGGCGGCTGACCGATACCCACAGTATGCCGGCGGTCACGAGCATCAGGTACGTCAAGGTCCATGCCAGGGCACCGCCACTTACGCGGAAGATGTAGACGCCGCTGCTGTAGGCACCCAGAAGGGCCATCCCGGTGAAGGTCGGCCACGGGTATCTCTGGGCCACGACGAACACAGCAACGCTGAGCAAGGACAGGTAGGCGAAGAGCGGTCCAGGGCCGCCGGATTCTGCACTGCCACCGCCTCCGCCACCCAGGAGCAGCGGCACAAGGTAGCCCGTGACCCACGCGAAGGTCGCCACCGTCTCGGACTCGTGCCGAATCGCCTGCGCAGCGGCAAGGAGCGTCACGACCGCCATCAAGGGGAAGGTTGTCGCCGAACCGAGCAAGCCATAGAGGTGTTGCCCCGCCCACAGCGTCAGATAGAGCATCGCCGCTCCACCGCCGGTCAGAGCCTGACTCTGGATGACGTAGCCCTTGTGGTGCGCGTACTCACCACCGGCCAGGATCGCCAGGCCTGCGACCATGCCCACGGCGACCAGCATCTGCTCGGTGATCCATCCCTGGCTGTACGCATGCTTCAGGAGATAGGCGACCGCAAGCAGGACTGCGATCATGCCGATGCGGGTGAGCCACATCGTGCCGATCACGGTCTCGAGGTCGCGACGAGGGCGCAAGGGTGCCGGCGGTGCCGCTGAAGGTGGTGACTGTGGCGGCGATGGGGGCGAACCGGCGGCGTTGCCCGCTAAGGAGGCCGGTGTGATGGAAGGCTCGGTCGGCGGAGGCGGGCCTTCCGTGTAGTCTAGCGCCTCCCACGACACGGCCAGTGGGAGGGCCAGACTGTGGGATAGGGTCTGGACGGTCGTCTTGGTCCAGCCGTGCGCCAGGAGCGCGCGGGCGATCTCGAAGTCGCGAAGGCCCCTCTGACGCGCCTTACGAACGAACTCACGCCCCTGCGAGAGATTGCCAAGATCCATGCCGTGCCACCCCCTCAGTCCAAGTGCGAACCCCGCACACATGCCGACGGCAGTACCCTTCTCGCAGACGCCTGGACGACGTCACCTGCCCTTCACTATCTTGGCGGTCGATGGGTCGACTCCTGCTTCCTGCACAGGGCAACGCTCACGGCCTGGTTGGGGAACTCAGCCCGCACCCCTCGATCGGACAGTGGCCCCTAAGGGTGCTGTGAGCCCGGGGCCATGCTGAGCTGGTCCACTACCTCCGGGTCGTCCAGTCGTACCGACGGTTCGAGCCTGGCACGCTGGTAGTCGGGGTCTTTGGGGTCCTTGGCCTTGAGTGGATCGAAGACGCGCGGGTCCACTTCGACATGGCTGTAGGGCCGGTAGTCCGGCTCCGTGGTGAAGCAGTCGGAGAAGTCGTTCGCCAGCGCGTCGAACATGTTGAGGGAGGGCAGCCCCAGGATCTGGTACAGCGTTCGGTGCATGCTCAGGATCGTGGTATGCCGGTGCGCGACATACCCGCGCTTCGCCCACGGGCTGATGACCAGAAGCACGCTACGCTGGGCGTCCACATGGTCGGGCTCGCCGCCTGCATCATCCTCGGTCACGAAGATGACCATGTTCTTCCAGTAGGGCGTGTGGCTCAGGAAGTCCACGATGCGCCCCAGGGCGAGGTCGTTGTCGGCCATCCACGAAGCAACGTAAGGATAGCCCTTGGCCGGCTTCGGTGCGGTACCGTGGTCGTTGCAGATCGCGATGTTCAGGAAGGACGGCAGCGGCTTCTTCTGGCTAAGGAACAGGGCCTTGATATCCTTGGTGAACCAGTCGGCGCGGTACTGGTCGGGAATGTTCATGTTGAAGATGGGGAACTCGCGGCAGGTGTTGTCGAAGAGCACCTTGGACATGGGCATGTTGATGGCTTCTCGTGCACCGGTCTTCCACTCGTCTTCGCCCTCCTTCACACCAGCGAACTCAAAGCCCTCACCGTAGTTGCGGAAGGGGACGCCAAAGCGTGCCAAGTGCTCCCACATGGCACCGGCCTCCGGGTAGTCCTCCGGCGTGATCGAGCCGTTCGAGCCGAAGGATGCCCGCCGTCCCGGGGCGCTACTCCCGGCGCTGAAGCCCCAACCGAGCGTGTAGGTCATCTGGCAGAAGTTGTTCGGCTGCACGCCCACGAGCCACCTGTGACCGACGCCGGAGGCCTCGGGCTCCATGTAGAAGTTGTCGCTCACGGCGAACTGGCGCGCCAGGGCATTGTGGTTGGTCATCACCGGCACGTCTTCCAGCGTCGGCTGATCGGGCGCTGTGAGCCGCTGATGGTAGCCCCACCTCAGCAAGGAGGGATCGTCCTTGGCCCCCGGGACGTGGTCGAAGATGGTGTCGTAGGTGTGGTTCTCCTTGGTGATGAAGACCACGTACTTGATCTTCTCCGAGGCGGTGCCTGGAGTGGAGGGAATCAGGGGCGAGGACAGCTCTGGCCGCTGCGACTGCCGATCCACCATCCCATTGCAGGTGAGGACTGTCGCGGTGTGTTTCCGCAGGTCCTTGTCGGGTGGCACCGCAAGGACGGTCAGCACACCGCGCATGTTCATGAAGGCGTCGGTCGGTCTGCTCGCGCCACCGCTCGGGCCGTTGCCGAAGCCCTTGAAGCAGATCACGGCCAGCGACTTGCCGTCGCGTGACACGGCCACGCGATACGGGTACCAAGCTGTCGGCAGGTGACCAAGAACCTGCAAGGTCGTCGGCTCCAGCACCGCGATGGCGTTGATGCCGGACTCCGCCACGTAGAGCCGACGCCCGTCCGGCGAGAGAGCCATGCCGCTCGGGCCCACACCGCGAAGACGCGCGGTGAGTGGCGAAGGCTGCAGCCGCATCTTCCGCACAATGCGCCCGGTCGCCAGGTCAAGGCGCTCGATGGTGTCGTTGTTGCCATTGGAGACCCACAGGCTGTCGCCCCGGGCCACAACAAAGTTGGGAGCGCTGCCTCCGACGGTCTTGCCGTTGTCGGCGGGCGCCCCCACAAGAAGCCCTGTCTTGATGCGGGAGACTACCTTCGGATGCGCCGGGTCCGACGCGTGCAGCGCCCACACTGAGAAGGACTCCGGCACATTCGGGTCGCCAAGGCCGGGAATGTGACGGCCCTCCACCTCGACACCCTCTGCTGACTCTCTGCTCGGGAACCCGAAGGGCGGGAAGGTGAGACCACGTTTGTCGAAGCCTTCAACCTCAGGCTCCGGCACGGGACTGTACTCGAACATGCCGATGTTGGCCACGTAGACGCGCTGCCCAGACACCGCCAGAGCATAGGGGTACCTGCCGACACGCACTGAGCCCACGACCTGAGCTGCGGCGGTGTCCACCACGACCACCCGGAAGTTGGTCACGTCAGCGCAGTACAGGTAGCGACCGTCCGGGCTGACCTGCAGATCCATGGCGTAGCTGTCGCGGAAGGTCTCGTTGCCGAGCGTGCCGTTCAGCGATATCTCCGCTCTCTTCGCCTTGGACGCCACGTCGAAGACGTAGACCGCACCCGTGTCGCCGCTGCTCCAGTAGAGCGACCGTCCGTCGGGGGAGTAAGCTGCGGCTCCACCGTTGGAGCGCTTGGTAGTTGTCCCCACCGTGGGCACAAGCTCAGCAAGGGAGGGCGCCTCGCCGAGCCAGGGCTTCACCAACTGTCCTAGGCCGCCGCTCGCCACGAACAGCTCCTCGCCGTCTGGGCTGAGCGTCAACCCGTGCGGCCACCGAGCGACGGGGATGTGCTTGCCCAGAGGACGCAGGAAGCGCCCGTTGGGCAGGATCGTGGTGCCCGCCGGGTCGTGGTGAGCGTACTCCAGGATCGCCGGTGCGCACAGGTAGGGTCGGTCTGCGGCACCTGCGGAGGCGGCAGCGAGAGTGAGAAGAAGGGCGACCAAAGGCATCAAGATCAGTCCTTGCCGGGCCGAGGGGGCACCCAGTTATGTAGACAACCGCCCGTTCTGCCGTCGTGAGACCGCAGCGCCGGGTCGTCAGTGGCCGGCGCGTCGCCAACGTCCTGCGGCGCCCCGCAGGTTACTTCGCGGGAGGAAGCGAGCTCTACCTCGTGTGCAAGTGCAGGTTGTTCGTACCGTTACGAACGTTGCGCGCTACCTCTGTGCCATCACAGTACACAACGTCGGCCCCACAGTCGCCTGTCCAGGTCAGCAGGAAGCGCCCTTGCGAGTCGGTTCGTACCCTCTGCGTCACTCCGCCCGTGAGTCCGCCCACTGCTGCACTTACATAGGACATAGTACTCGGCTGCCCGTTCGGGTAAGTAACGATACCACTGATGACACCCATCCTGTAGTCCCCCCAAGGGCGCATGATGTGGCGACAGCCGGGGAGTTCCGCTCGGGACCTACATGGTCCTTCATGCCTCGGCCACAAAGACCGCGAGTTAGGCCGCCCTTCTCATACAGGCAGGTACGCGGGATGGTAGAGGGGAAGACCAGACCCATGAGCAACCGCTCCACTTTCCGCAGCGAACGCCCCGACGGACGCTTCGGCAGCACCCTCGGGTTCCTGCATGCCTACGCAAAGGCGAACCCACCGCGACTTGCCTTCAATCCGGATTTGCCCTCCGGAGATCTACCCGCGTGGCGCGGTGCCGTCCGCGACAAGCTCTGCGAGATTCTCCGGTTCCCCGAGGTGCCGCCGCAGCCGAGTCCTGAGCTGCTGTGGGAGGAACCGCGCGATGGCTATCGCCTCCAGAAGTGGGAGGCCTACCCCGAGCCCCTCAGTGTCGTGTCCTACCTTGCGCTCATCCCAGACGGAGGTGACGCGAGGCATCCAGCCCCTGGCGTGCTCTGCTGCCCCGGCTCAGACTGGAGCAAGGAGTCGCTGGCAGGGGAGCCCGAGCTCGATGGAGCACCCCGCAAGAACCACCACTGGGCCAACAACCGGCAGGCGCTGTTCTACGCTCGGGCCGGCTTCGTGGCTGTGGCAACCGACAACCCGGGCATCGGTGAGCAATCCGACCCGATCCATGCCGAGCGCCGGGAGATCTCCCTGAATGGCCTCTGGCTCGGTCGCGGCTACGAGAGCCTGTCGGTCTTCCATCGGCTGCCGATCCTGCAGTGGCTCAAGGACCAACCCTTCGTCGACCCGCGTCGCATCGCCACAAGCGGCCTGTCCCTTGGCGCAAAGCCCGCCCTGCTCCTAACGGTGCTCGACCCGGACGTCGCCGCTTGCGTCTGGAACGACTTCACGTCCTTGTGGCGTGTGCGCATGATCGTCGAGAATCTGGACTGCATCGCCGTTCACCAGTACGTTCCCGACTTGCTCGCCTGGTTGGACTATCCCGACCTGATGGCGTCTCTGGCGCCCCGCCCCTTGCTGGTCAGCGAAGGCGGCCGCACCGCCGACCTGAGGGTGGTACGCCGGGCGTACGAGCTCGCCGGCGCGCCGGAAGCGCTGGAGGTCGTCTACTACCCGAGGTACGCTACACCCGACCTTCGGCCCTACGACGACCTTCCGCTGCCTGAGGGACTCACGAGCGAGGCGTACTTCAAGTACGCGAACGTGGACGCACCCAACCACGAGTTCAAGCCAGAGGTCTGTGTGCCCTGGTTGGCGCGGACGCTCCGAATCACTGGCTGACGCCGGGTGCTACTCCTTCTGCATCACCTCGAACAGGCCGAGGCAGTTGCCCTGCGGATCCTGGAGCACTGCGATCCAGCCCATCTCGGGTATCTCCGTCTTGGACACAAGCACGGTCGCTCCGAGGCTCTGCGCCCGCTCCGCATAGGCCGCTACATCCTCGACGAGGACGTAGTTCATGATGCCCTGTCCCGGGTGCTGGCGAGCCATCATCCCTCCAGCGAGCGCACCAGGCTCGGCGCTGGTCTGCACGAACCAGTAGTCGCTGAACCCCGGCGCCGCCGCGACCTTCCATCCGAACAACCCCGCATAGAAAGCAGCCAGAGTCTCGACGTTGTCAGCCGGAATCTCGAAGTGGCAAAGGATATGGTCCATCGACATCAGCCTCCAGGCGATCAGTAGTGGAGGTCTGGTTCGTCGTGAGTGGCATGAAGCCTGCCTGCAACTCCGGGAGCGTGCTTGTATCTGGAACTGGAAGGAACAACCGGGGTGCTGCGGAAAGGTAGCGTGCCCTGACCGGCGCTGCGCCCTGACCTGCTGGCGGGCCTTCATGCTCGGCTCGGTTTCGTGCCGGCTGATGCATGGCGGCCTATGGAGGAACCCTGATGCACGTGACACTGCTCGTGCCCATCGTCCTGCTCCTGGCCGTGACGCTTTCCGCTGCCGAGCCACTGCCCACTCCTCGGCGCGAGACCTTCAACTGCACCGCCGACGGGTCGAAGTGGCCCTACCTGGTGCAGGACTCCCCGGGACCTGCCGAGGGCATTCTGGTCAACCTCCATGGCCACTACTCAGACGAGACGCAGATGATGACCGAGGGTATCTACAAGGACGCCTTCGGCAAGCTCCGCCGCGAGTGCCTGCGCCGCAACTGGGTCTACGTGACCGCGTGGTATGGCGGAAACACCTGGATGGGCCCGCTCGGTGAAGCGGGCCTGGCGGATCTGATCGGGGTACTGAGGAAGCGGTGGCCGAAGGTACCCGTCTACCTGCAGGGGGGCTCGATGGGCGGCAGTTCGGTGTTGGTCTTCGCCGTGCGCCGGCCGGACCTGATCGACGGCGTCGCAGCAAGGTGCCCGGCCGGGGATATCGCCGCTTACTATGACTGGGCGCTGGCGCACGCGGCCACGAACGCCACCTTGCGCAGCATCACCGACGCGATCCGCATCCACTACACCTGTGACGGCCATGACCTGCGTCAGGAACTGGAGCTGCGCTCTGCCCTCAGACACGCAGACCGTCTCACTATGCCGGTGTCCCTTGCGCACGGCTCTGCGGACACGCTGATCCCTGTGGACTGGACGCGACAGTTGGCCGAGCGCCTGCGTGCATTCGGCCGAAGGGTGCAGTATGAGGAGGTCGAGGGCGGCGGTCACGACTCGACCGTCGACTCGGTCGACTGGCCGAAGGTCCTGGATTTCCTCAGCGGCAAGTAGGCGCCGAGCGCGCCGATCCGTCTCCGCAGCCCTACCTGACCAGGTGCCACAGCCCGGCTTCCTGCGGTCCCAGAACCACCCTTGCAGCGCCGTCGGTCACCTTGAGCACGGCGTCTGCAAGAGTCCCGTCGGGCTGCAGACGGTATCCCTGTAGCTCCCCCGAACCCGTCACCCGAAGCTCGGTCTCAACCGCCTCGTTCTCCCAGTTGATGACCAGGAGCACGAGCTCCCCGCGGTCATTGGTCAGACAGGTGGCCTCGATATCCTTGCCGGGCTGCAGGGCCGCCAGAACCCCTGGCGCCTGTCCGCAGCCTTGATGAAGGACGGCGTCCAGCACTGCAACCTGTCCCTGTGCCGGCGGATTCGGCACGATGCGCTCGGTCCGTGTCCGCTTCTCGTTGTCACGATTGGCCACGAGGTCATAGCCAAAAGCGCCCGCGAGATAGAGGACCTCTCCCTTGCCGATCTTGTGCTGCAGGATCGCAGGCTTACCGGCCACCGTCGCACACACCCGTGCGTCGGCACCGGGCACCACTTTCTCGTAGACCTTGAAGGTCTCCGCACCGGTACTCGGCAGCCACGGCTGGGTCGTCACAAGCGCGCCTTTGGTCTCGCCCGAAGGTGGAGCCTGCAGGCCGCAGAGATCCAGCAGCGCCGGCTTCGTGCGCGGCATCCCCATCTGGTCCAGCGAGCCACACTCGGAGATGACCACCACCGTCTTGCCCTGCTGCGCGAGTTGGTTCAGAACCTCTGCCTGCCTGTCGGCAATCGCAAAGGCGAAGGGCACGACGATGACAGGATAGTCCGCCAGTTGCGCTTCCTGCACACTCTCCAGGTAGTACAGGTCTGTCGGCACGCCCCGCCGGAAGAGGTAGTACAGCACCTCGTGCTGAGCGACGGCCGCGTAGCGCGGATCCTCGACCGCATGGGTCAGCAGAGCCGAAGGCGTCGGCCTGGTGTAGAACCGCCACAGGTCATCGGCCGCCCGTGAGTGCAGATACGCAACACGCTTGACGGGCTGCAGATGGCCCAGCCAGGGGTCGGCCTGCTTGAGCAACCCGTACACACCCCGCACGCAGGCTCGTGACACCGCCGACCGATCCGTGGTCTTCGACGCATCCGTCAGGTGGTCATAGTGCCACCAGGCCAGCTCCCGCGCCCCATGACAGACCGCTGACAGCGCGCTGCCATACACCTCTACCGGGTCCAGTTCGCGGTCCGCTGCCCGCAGACGGCTGCCTTCCAGGACGATCCCACACTGCCGCTTTGGCGTCGCCGCGGTGAGGTGCGCTGCCGTCTCGGTCACGTACCAGTGCGTGCTGTCACCTACGTAGTTGTGCAGCAAGATGTAGGGATCGGTCGTCGGCATGTCGAGACCTGTCTCGTTGAGACGGTCCCAGGCGACGCCGGTTCCCCACCACTGGTCGCTGCAGATCGGTGAGACGCAGATGAGACTGTCGGTGCGGACGGCCGGGTTGACCTGCCTGATCGCAGCTACGCCGCGCGCGATCCAGTTCGTCGTGCTGTCGTAGCGCTGCTGCAGGTATCGCAGGTACGCGGCGTCCTGGCTCGGCGGGAAAGCACCCGCGGAGAGGTCAGGCAGCTTCTGCCCGTAGGTCTTCTCGTAGAGCGCCTGGCACAGGGGGCAGTCGCACATCTCCGGAAGCTTGCTATAGAACTCCGCGACCCTCGGGTCGGCGTGCTTGGCGTACCGCTCCTTGAGCGAACCGTTGGACCAGTTGTACTCGTCCGGCACCAGCGAGATGCCCGCGAAGTCATAGCCCGCCGCCAATGCGAGGGTCTTGTTCCAGGCCTCTCCCCACGGACCGTTGACGCAGTTGTACTGAGGGAAGTTGGGGTCGTCGGCGTCCTTGATTCCCGGCCTGGAGGGTTCACCCGTCGTTAGCCACACACCCAGGCCCTTCTGCTTTGCAGTCTCCAGAAAGCCACGCACCTCAGCATTGCCCTTGCCCTCCTCACCTGTCCAGAACCCGGGCTCGCCGGACAGGTAGAGGTGCATGGCATTGGCGTTCAGGTCGCCGTAGGTCTCATAGACCGCCTGCTGGGCGGCGACGTTCGTGCGATCCTCGGGCTCGAAGCCTGCGTTGTGCAGGAGGTTCGGACCCTCCGGCGAGCCCAGGAACACGTCGTCGAAGTAGACGGTGCCGGTGCGCCAGCGCAAGAGTGCATAGAAGCGCGCCGACGCCAGCGCCTTCTGCGGTTTGACGATGGTCTCCGAGTACTCCCAGTCATGCGTCCCCGGCTTGAAGGTCGCCAGTTGCATGCTCAGGCTGCCGCCGTCCACGTAGCTGAAGTCCACATATAGTGAGTACTCGTGCCCCGTAGCGTTCCCGCTGACGTCGACCGCCTTGCTCCAGCCCGAGATCTTCAGCGGCTCCGGGGCGGTTTGGTTGAGCTTAACGGTCTGGGAAGCGCCGGATCCCCTCGCTGCAGCATCGGTGGTCACACACCGGAGGCTGTAACGACCGCTGTGTGCGGTCTCCTCGGTGAGGCTGAACCCGTCGCCATGGCGGCTCCAGTAGCCGGTAGACAGCAACGGACCGGCGGAGCAGTAGATGCCGCGGGTGATGTTCCCCGACGGCACGAAGGCCCAGGACAGTGAAGACACAAGCAGCAAGCAGCAGGCACAGGCAGCACGCATGTGAGGCCATCCCTTCTGCGAGCGAAGTCTGTAGACCCGGCTTGTCGTACGTTCCTGGACGGCGCAACGCCAGGCTATCGAGTACGAATCGTGACGCTAGCCGGCTTCAGACCCGCCGACTGCGCAGTGAGCCGGATCGTCCCCGCCTGCGCGGTAGACTGCACGATCACCATGCAGTAGCCGTGGAAGGCGTGGCGACTCGTGGCCTTGTCCGGCTCGTGGCTGCTCGGGTCGCCATTGCCCACACCGAGAATCCGCCCCGGCCCTTGCACCGAGAAGACGACGCTATTGCTAGCTGTGGGCACCACTCGCCCTGCGGAGTCGAGAATCGCCACCGGGATAATCGCCACGTCCTCGTTGTCAGCGGTGATCTCAGTTCTGTCCGGCGCGAGGCGTACCGAGGCCGGATCGCCGGTGGTCTCCGTCTTCTCGGTGGCAACGACCTTGTCGCCACTGATACCCCTGACCTCCAGGCTTCCCGGAGCATACTTCACCTTCCAGGACACGTGCCCGTACCGGGGGATGTCCTGAACGCCGACGCTCTGCCCGTTGACCAGCAGCTCCACCTTCTCGCAGTTGCTGTACGCCCACACGTTGATCTCCTGGCCCTCTTTGCCCTGCCAGTTCCAGTGCGGGAAGGCGTGGACAACGGGCCCCTCGCCCCACCAGGCCTTGTAGTACCACCAGCTATCCTTCGGGAAGCCGCAGGTGTCCATGACGCCGAAGTGCGAGTTGATGCAGGGCCAGTCATAGGGTGACGGCTCCCCGCGGTAGTCGAACCCGGTCCACACGAAGGAGCCGGCCACCCACTCGCGCTCGGCGACGGGCTTCCACGACCCCTCCGGGTTGCCCGAGTACTGACTTACGTAGCCTCTCGGGCGGTCGTCGCCGTACTCACCACGGCTGGAGACGTGACTCGCCGTCTCGCTGGCGAAGACCGGCACCCCTGGGTGGTCCTTGTGGAAGGGGTCGTACATGCGCGGGTTGTAGTTGAAGCCCTGCAGGTCCTGGACACCTGTGATGCCCGAGCCCCAACCACCATTCATGGCGCACGAGACCGGCCGTGTGGTGTCGAAGCGATGCACCGTGTCCTTCATCGCCGCGAACATAGCCGCACCCTCGGGGGTGCCCTGACGCCGCTCCTCATTGCACATGGACCATATGATGATGCTTGGGTGGTTGCGGTCCCGCTTCACCATACTCTCGACCTGCGAGAGTATCTCGGGGCTGCTGCCGAGGTGCCGGTTCTCGTCCATGACGAGCATCCCCAGCTTGTCGCAGGCGTCGAGCAGCTCCGCCGCCGGCGGGTTGTGTGAGCACCGGTAGGCGTTCGACCCCATCTCCTTGAGTTTCTCTATCCGCCAGGCGTGCATTCGGTCCGGCAGGGCGATGCCGACGCCCATGAGGTCCTGGTGATTGCACGTCCCCTTGATCTTCACGGGCTTGCCGTTGAGGAAGAAGCCCTTGTCGGCGTCGAAGTGGATCGTCCGGATGCCGAAGGGCGTGACGGTACTGTCCATGACTTCCGCGCGGCGCAGGACCGTCGTTTCCAGGCGGTACAGTTGCGGTGTCTCCAGCGACCACAGGAGCGGCTTGGCCACCTGTGCCTTCTGCGTCAGTTCGCGGCACTCGCCGGCCTTCACACGCAGCGGCGAGTCGAGCTTGCAGATCTCCCTGCCCGTGGGGTCGACCACCCTTGATACCACGTGGCAGACGGTATCGCCCTTGCTGTCGTTGGCGACGGCGGTCTTGATGGTCAGCGCCGCCTCGTCACTCGCGCCCTTGTCACCGTCGCGTACCACGGCGCTGACGAAGGTCCCCCAGTGGTCGACGTGAGTGGGGGAGAGCTTGGTCAGGTACACATGGCGGTATATGCCGCCGCCCTCATACCACCAACCCTCCGAACCGGAGGCGTCGACTCTCACCGCGAGCACGTTCCGTCCGCCGCACTTCGCCAGGCCCGTGATGTCGCAGTGGAAGCTGGTGTAGCCGCTCACATGCCGGGCGAGAGGGCGTCCATTGAGCCACAGCGTGCTGTTGCGGTAGATGCCGTCCAACTCCAGCCACAGGGTCTTGCCCGCATCCTCAGCAGGCAGGCTGAACTCCTTGCGATACCACCCAATCGTCTTGGGCAGGTACCCGTGACTGCGGTCACCCTTCTCATCGAAGGTGCCCTCGACGACGAAGTCATGGGGGAGATCGACCTTGCGCCAGGCGCGGTCGTTGAAGGAGGGGCTCGGAGCGGAGTCGGCGGGAACGGGAGCGGTGGAGGTCGTCTGCAGGAGCGCCGGACCACGCACGCCTCCCGGACCGCCACCGGAGTTCCCAATCTGCATCACCAATACGTTGGGTCCTGCGGGTCGCCACGCGGAGCCCAGCGGAACGTCGAAGGCGTCATCCCAGCCCTCGTGGGTCATGAGCTTCTGACCGTTCAGGTAGATCGTCGCCTCGTCGTCGATGCTCTCGAAGTGCAGGCTTGGGCTGCTGCCTGTGATCAGGGGCAGCCTCGTCCGCACCCAGGCGAAGACCCTTGCGCCGCCGAACAGGTCGTCGCCGGTAGTCATGTCCTTCCAGTCCGCCCCGGCGGTATCCAGACCTTCCGCGGCCATCTTGGCCGGGTCGAGATCGCCGCGCTCATCGACCTTCCAGCGCCACTTCATGATGGGCGTCCCGGCAGCAGTCACCTGCAAATCGCCCAGGTGGAACCGCCATCCGGCGTCCATGAGTATGCGCTCACGCGAGGCGCCGCTCTCGGCGGCAACAGCAGAGACGCAGACTACCACGACCAGCAATGCAAGAGCATAGGCGGCCTTCATCGCTTCACCCTCCAGACGAAATGCCCTTCAGTGAGCCCTGACCGTCTCTACCGAGCAGCCGGATGCGCCTGACCGGCCTGACTACTGCGGACCGTACACGGCGAAGTCCCACAGTGAGTAGCCATAGGTTGTCCCTCGCTTGAGACCCGTCAGCCGCACGTAACGCGCATCGGTCGCGTCGAAGGCAACCGTCTCCTCGTCGCCCAGTCCGGTGTCCGTGGCATAGACCTCTTTCCACCCCTTGCCGTCACTGGAGACCACAAGGGCGTAGGCGCTCCCGAAGGCCGCCTCCCAGCGAAGCACGACGCGATTGACCTTCGTCACCTTGCCCAGGTCGACGGTCAGCGTCTGCGGATCGCTGAACTTCGAGGCCCAGCGCGTCGAGAGGCTGTCGTCCACAGCGCCCTCGCCCGGAGTGTCCTCGCGCTCGACCGAGGACACGGTGACAGGCTGCTTCAGAGCCAGGTTCTTGCCCCAGGACGCCGGCGTGGGCTCCTCCATCCACTTGCCGAGGTTCGCCACCGGCTTCAGCACCGTCTCCGTTAGCATGACCTCGCCCCGCAGGCGGATATCACGCGACGAGGCTCCGATCTGCGCCTCATAGGTCCCCGCGTCGGACCGCCACTGCTTGCCGGGGACGTCGCAGTAGGCCAGCGCCGCCGCGTCGAGAGTGAAAGTCACGGCCTTGGCCTCGCCCGGCTGCAAGGCCACCCGGGCAAAGCGCTTCAGCTCGCGGACCGCCTTCTCGATCTTCGGCGCCGGGTCGTGGACGTAGAGCTGGACGACCTCTTCGCCCGGTCGCGCGCCGGTGTTGCGAACGGTCAGGCTCACCGTCACCGGCTGCTTCGCGGTCATCGTCGTGGGCTCAATCCTGAGATCGCTGTACGCGAAGGTGGTGTAGGAGAGCCCGTAGCCGAAGGGGTACAGCGGCTCCACGCCTCTCTTGTCGAAGCTGCGGTAGCCCACGAAGGTGCCCTCGGCGTAGTTCACGACGCCGCCTCCGCCGGGATAGTTGCCGAAGTCCGGATAGTCCTCACGCCGCGCGGCGAGGGTGTCGGGAAGCTTGCCCGACGGGTTGACATCGCCAAACAGCACGTCCGTTACCGCCTGTCCGCCCTGCTCACCAAGATACCAGGCTTCCAGGACCGCCGGAATCTGCCCGATCCAGTCGCCCATCCTCAGCGGCGTGCCATTCGTGAGCACCACCACGGTCCGGGGATTGGCTGCCGCCACTGCCTGGATCAGCGCTGCCTGATTCCCGGGCAGCTCGAGATCGTCGCGGTCGCGCCCCTCACTCTCGTAACTTGCGGAGAGCCCGGCCAGCACCACAGCAACCTCAGACTCCCGAGCTGCCCTCGCGGCCGCGGCGATCTGCGGGTCCATGTCCGGCTTGGCCCCGGGAGCGAGCATCCCCAGAACCATTCCCGCCTCGCCGGTGTTCTCGTAGAACTCCGCCCGGAGGTCATAGGCTCGACCGGCCTCGAGTTGCAGCGTGGCCGTCGCAGACTCCATGCCGTGGTCCTTCCACGACTCGACGACCTGTTTGCCATCCAGGAACAGGCGCGAGCCGTCGTCGCTGGTGATGCACAGGCGGTACTCCCCCGCGACGGCAGGCGTGAACTTGCCCGTCCAGCGAGCAGAGAAGTGGTCGTTGGGGATCGGCCCGCCCGGACCATTGCCACCCCAGTGGAAGTCCACTGTGTTGTCGGTCCGCACCAGCGCCGGAGCGCCCTCCAGAGACTGGTTGGCGAAGTACTCGGCCTTCAGACCGTGCTCTCCGGGTTGGCCGCCGGCGGGAGTCAGCAACTCCGCCGGGATGGCCGGAAGGGCCTCGCCGGCAAGACTGCTGCCGCGGGCGTAGTTCACCACAACGCCGTCGCCGACCCGGGCCTTGATGGCATCCAGCGCATTCACGTTGCTTCGCGAACTCACGTAGCCGCTGCCGCCCATGCTCAGGCGGTTCTCCGCGGCGTTGGGACCGATGACGGCGATGGACTTGAGCGCCTTGGCGTTGAGCGGCAGCAGGTTGCCCTCGTTCTTGAGCAGCACGATGGCGCGTGCACCGGCCTCGCGCGCAAGGTCCCGATGAGCCTGGCAGTTGACGATGCTGTTATCGGGGTGCTTGGGGCCATCCAGCAGGCCGACGCGGATGACAGTTCGGAGAATGCGCCGCACCTTGTCGTCGATGATCTCGCGGCTCACCTTCCCCTGTTCGACCAGTGGCATCAGCCGCACGGGGTTCATGTAGGCACCGGTAGGCATCTCCAGGTCGGTGCCGCCCTTTGCTACGCCCTGAGTACTGTGCGCTCCGCCCCAGTCGGTCATCACGCAGCCGTCGAAGCCGAAGTCGCCCTTGAGCACGTCATTATTGAGGTAGTTGTTTGCGGAGCAGTGAGGGCCATTGACCTTGTTGTAGGCGTTCATCACGCACCAGGCTCCGCCTTCCTGGACCGCAGCCTGGAAGGCCGGCAGGTAGATCTCGCGCAGCGTCCGCTCCTCCACCTGTGCATTGATGCTGCCCCGTTCCCACTCCTGATCGTTGCAGGCATAGTGCTTGACGCACGCGGCAGCGCCGGTGCCCTGAACGCCCTTCACATAAGCGACCGCCATGCGTGAAGCCAGGTACGGGTCCTCGCTGTAGCTCTCTCCATTCCGCCCGCCGAAGGGAGTGCGGTGGATGTTCACGCAAGGCCCCAGGATCACGTAAGCTCCCGTTCCCTTGTTCTGCAGCTCCCTGCCGATCGCAGCGCCAAGGCGCTCCACGATCGCCGGGTCCCAGGTGGCGGCCATAGCGATCCCGCACGGGAAGGACGTCGCCGGGCCTTGCGTCCCGGACTCGCCGCCGCGGACGCCGATCGGTCCGTCACACATCCCCATGGCCGGGATTCCCAGCCGCTCGATGGCCTTCGTGGCGAAGCCGGTTCCGCCGAGGAGGTTCAGCTTCTCCTCCAGGGTGAGCTGCTTCAGCATGTCCTCGACGCGGGCTTCCAGAGGGGCCGTCGCATCCTTGTATACGGGCACACCGTCTGCTGCCGAAGCCGTCGGTACCGTGCTGAGGACACACAGCAGAGCCGTCAGGGCAAGCAGACAGGCGAGCAGTGGCTGGGAGGTGCGCATAGGGAGGCGTCCTTTCACGCTGTCCTGGGGAGTCGCAATGGTCAGCAATTCGCCTCGTGCAGCGCTCAGACCTGCGCCCTGAACCCTCACACCCGGTGGGAGGTGCTCGCTCATGGCGGCGGAAAGGACGCGTCACATGCCTGCCCTATACCGAAGCCCCAGGAGAGCGAACTCATGTCTTGGCATCTGCAGGACCCTCCGGACTTCCAGCGGCACAACGAAGAGGTCGCCGCCGTCTGGCAGGCGTATCACGAAGGTCGCCCGACGAGGGTCCCGGTATCGGTGCACGGAAGCATCCGCAACCTGCTGCAGAACCCGGCGATCAACACAACGGGGTATACCTTCGAGGACTTCTTCACCGACCCGGAGGCGCAGATCCAGTGCCAACTGGCCTACCAGGCGTGGTACCGGAACCACGTGCTCTGCGACCGTGAGATGGGACCGCCGAAAGAGGGCTGGACACTGACCGTCGACTTCCAGAACTCCTATGACGCTGGCTGGTTCGGCTGCCCGATGCACTACGACGGCAACGCCGTGCCCGATACGGTCGAGATCCTCAAGGAGGATAAGCACAAGCTCTACAACATGGAGTGCCCCGACCCCTTACGCGGTGGTCTGATGGGGCGGGCGGTGGAGTTCTACGAATACATGCATGACCGGTGCCGCAATCTGGAGTTCCAGGGACTGCCGGTACACCCACCACGAACGCTTCCCGGCGAGGGCTCCGACGGACCACTGGATGCCGCCTACAAGCTCCGCGGCGCCGCCGAAGTGTGCTTGGACATGGTCACCGACCCCGACTACTACCACGATCTCCTGGGCTTCATCACCCACTGCCTGGTTCGCCGCATGAAGGCCCTCCGTGAGTGGCGCTGGGAGCGCTATCCCGACTCACCGGACAAGGGTGTGTTCCGTCGCCCCGGGTTCTCCTTCGCCGATGACGCGATCGTGCTGCTGTCGGTACCCCAGTACCAGGAGTTCGTCTTGCCCTATCACCGGCTCATGGTGGAGGAGTTCAGCGACGGCGGTCGCACGGGCATCCACCTCTGCGGCGATGCCACTCGCTTCTTCCGGCTGCTCCGCGATGAGCTCAAGGTCTACAGCTTCGACACGGGCTTCCCGGTCGACCATGGTTGGCTGCGTCGAGAGCTGGGGCCTAAGGTGCAGATCTACGGCGGCCCCTCAGTGATGCTGGTCAAAGGGGGACCGGTCAGCGCCCTTCGCGACGAAGTGCGGCGGATCTGCGAATCGGGCATCCTGGAGGGTGGCAGGTTCGTCCTGATCGCCGCCAACAACATGGCGCCCTGCACCCCGGTCGAGCACGTGGCGGCGATGTACAAAGCGGCACGGGAGTTCGGGCGCTACCGCGCGGGCTAGCGGCGCTCCTGCCCCGGCCTTTCGCGCGGAGCAGCCCTGGACATCGCTACCGGTACAGTCGGTCGATGCGCTTGCCCATGGCGGCGGAGATCGGCTGACTCTCGCGCTGCACGAGGCCCTGTGCGTAGCTCACCAGGTTCAGCAGCAAGCGGTCCGCTGCAGGATGGCTGTCGAGGTGCTCGACGATCCGCAGGCTGTTCAGAACGAGCCATCCAGCGCCGAAGCGGTACGCACCCAGGGTGATGCCGGACTCGTAGCCGCCTGGACAGGGATAGCCCAGGGCGAAGGCCGCGCAGAGCACCTCCTCCGGGTCGTCCAGCCCCTGGAACATCTCGTGGCCGGTCACCTGGTCGTAGTCCTCCGCGTCCATCAGACCAGCCTCCTGCAGACCCGCGAAGACCTCATGGCGTCGAGCCACGCACTCCCTGTGGTAGAGCCAGTCCCAGAAGCTCCTGCATATCCCGCGGTTCTTGAGGGGCAAGCGGAAGGTGGTGTCGTCGTCCTTGCGCAGGGCCGCCGGCTGGAGGAAGACCGCGACGCCGCCGGCAGCAACTGACCGCAGGAGATCTCGCCAGGGCTCCGCGGCGCTCTCGCCGGGATTGCCGACGAGAACCACCTGCGGCTTCTTGCCCTGGCGACCCCTGAAGTCGCGACACCTGAGGGCCCTGGTCGCGAGCCAGTCAGTCACCTCCTGACCCAGTCCCCACGTGGCGACCGAGCCGTGCAGACGATGCCACTGGGCAGGATCGGACAGCCGGAAGGCCTTGCGGTTCCCGAAGGGATGGCCTCCCTGCTCCAGGCAAGCGGCAAACTCGTAGGCGCCCGCAGGGCCGTCCAGGACGACCTCCTCCTCCAGCACCGGCACGGCCAGCGGTGCCCAGTCCTTGCCTTGCACCTCCGGGATCGTAAGCGTCGTCCGTTTCTCCCAGGCCAGGCCCGCGGGGCCCTGGATGCGGAAGCAGACCGGGTACTCGCCCGGCGACAGCACCTCCTCGTTGGCCAGCACCGCCTCGAATCGCAGCGGGCGTCCGGCGTACCCATGCATCGGTGTGACGAACAGGCACCAGCGCAGGGGCGCCCAGCCGTCTTGGAGAGTGTCCACGCACTCCGGCTTGAACTCCCGCCACAGCGTCCAGAGGCCTTCGCCGCTGATCGCGTGGTCCAGCATCCCGGTGAGGTTGAAGCCACAGATACGCGGGTTACTGCGGATGAGGTCGAAGCCCAGTCGTCGCTGGCGCATATGCCGACGCTGGCTGTCGAGGAGCATGTCCTCCGGGAAGGCGTAGGCGTCGGAGAAGCCCCAGCGCTCCCAGTCTGCCTGGAAGCGCTCCACCATGCTGCGCAGGAAAGCCGGGTCGGGCAGATCGGCGCGGGCTCCTGCCTGCTCGAACCTCCGTAGCTCGCCGATGACGTTCATCAAGCTGCCGATGCCGTACTCCGAGACGAACACGGGCTTTGTGTCACTGCCGAGGCGGCGGAGAAAGTCGTAGGTCGTCGCCGGATGGGGAACAGGCGGGTAGACATGGGCATCCCCTGCGCCGGGGAAGTACCCGCCGTGGATGCCGTCTCTCTTGGCCGTAGTTGGTGGGGCGTCAGGCGCCTCGGCTCCCCAGACGTGCTCCCAGGTGTCACTTCCCGGGTTGCTCACCGACCCAATCGACGGCTGGGCATCCCACCTGCCGCTGCCCAGAAGCACGAGGCGGGTATCGTCCAGCTCCCGGACGAGCCCCAGGTCTGCCACTGCTTGCCGGAAGACCGGGCCGTCGTGCGTCTCGTTCAGCATCCCCCAGATGGTAACGCTGGGGTGGTTGCGGTCGCGCAGGATCATCTCCCGGATCGAGCGGTCGTAGCGCTCGGTCATGTGCGGGGACTCGCCCAGACACCAGCCGGCGAGACACTCCTCGTACACCATCAGCCCGATCTCATCGCAGTAGTCCAGTTGCTCGGGCCAGGGCATGCCGGCGATGAAGCGCACCATGTTGTAGCCGCAGGTCTTGGCGTAGAGTAGATCGCGACACAGGAAGTCCGGCGTTGGTGGCACGATCTCGCCGATGGGGAAGTGGTTGCCGGTGTGCGTCGAGCGCAGGAACACCCGCTTGCCATTGAGCACGAACCACCCGTCCTGGACCCTGAAGTCGCGGAACCCGAACCGCACGGAGTAGCGGTGTCGCCAGACCCCTTCCGGGCCGGTCGTCCTCAGCATCAACTCCGTCCGGTACAGGCAGGGCTCCTCGGGACTCCAGAGGCGGTGCTCAGGCACCTGGAGGGAGAGCACGTGTGAGCCGTCGCCCGGCGCGAGTTCCACTTCCGCCTGTGCACCGACCAGAACCTCGCTCTCGCGTGCGTCACCAATCACCACCTCGACCTTTCCCGTCTGCGCTTCGGCCTCGTCACTGTGAATCGTGACGGAGAGCGTCACCTCACCCGTCGCAACGCAGGGCTGGGCGAAGACCTCGGTGATGCGCACCGGAGGCACCACCAACAGCTCCACCGGCTGGATCAGGCCGCCGAAGTTGTAGGTGCTGCCGGGGATGAAGGGCACGCGCTTGTTGCGATGTGGTACCTCGGCGAGCACGAAGTCATCGACCCGCTCGAGGCCCGGGTTGATGACGCGCACCGCCAGCAGGTTAGCCTTCCCCGGCCTGATCGTGTCGGTCACGTCGAGGGTGAAGGGCGTCTCGCCGCCTTCGTGGCTACCCACCGACCGACCGTTCAGCCACACCTCGGCGAAGTAGTCGACCGCTCGGAAACGCAGCACAGTCCGTTCGCCTGAGCGTCTCGTGGCCGGAGCTGTGAACCTGACCCAGTACCAGGCCACACCATGGTAGTCAGGGAACACCTGCTGGAGGATCCCGGGTACCGGCGCCGGCTGAGCCTCCGGACGAATCGCCCGGTACCAGCGCCCCCGGCGGCCCTCGTTCTGTGGATCGATCGCCAGTTGCCAACCGTCACTGATGCGCTGCACAATCGGCGTGTGCTCCAGGTCCCCTGCAAGGGAGCGCTGCTGTGTCATGAGTGGTCATGTCCCTGTTGTCGTTGTGGATGGTCTCGTCAGGCATCCCGGGGAAGCCTCACAAAGAGCCCGCTTCCCGAGCACCCGGTCTGTTCGCGTCCTCTGCCTTCGTGCCCTCCTTTGGCTCCAGTACGCGGGAACACCGACCGACAAACACGCAGGAGGAGGGTTGGCATGAAAGGAAAGGTCAACTCGTGCGGTGTGCTTTGCAGGGGCCCAGGAACCACCAGCTTCCGTGAGAGGTAGGAAAGCCAACCATGATTGACATCCACTCGCACTGCCTCCTCTACCATGACCCGGCCCAACGGGCGAACCCCGCCTTCCTCAAGTTCATGTCTCCGCCCGAACTGG